>JALZUE010000020.1 GCA_023301705.1 Alteromonadaceae bacterium
ACGTTCGCCCATCATATCTAATTCTCCGTGCCTACAACACAGACTGAATCAGAAACCGCAAAGCCGTTCAAGTGGAGAGTTTTTCAACACTATCGGGGCTTAGAAGACGTTAGGCGAAGACGTTAGGTGAAGCCTAAAAATCGACCCTCGGGCCTTAAGTATTGAATATCTCACGCTAAGAAATGAAAATATATGTCGCTTTAAGCGACATTAGTTCTTGACATTTGCAAAGCACTTCTCTAATTAACAAGATGTTCGGAGTACTTCGGTGCTTGGAAATATAATGTCTTTTACCTGGGAATGCTTCTTTTGAGGCTTTCCGTGGAGCCTAAAAACTCTACCGTTTGATGCTATCAAGTGCCCTCGTGTCCCTATGGACATCTGTAATCCTGAGACGCGCCAAGCAGACTTCGCCTAAGACTGGCGAAGTCTTTGCATGAAGGTGAAGCTCCGGTGTCCACGCCTAAGTTGGTAAGACCCGTCAGACAATTCTGTCTGCCGGCCAACAAGGGAGATCCTAAAATGGATACTTTTAATAGAACTACCGAACCGCCGGAGCAGCGGAAAAAACGGACGAAACGGAAAAGCAAGTGGCCTAAATGGTTGCGAACTGGACTAATTATCCGTTTGGCTTTCATCTGGGGGCCGCGCATTTTTAAATTGGGAGAAGCCGTTATCGGATTTTTCCTCGGTCAGGATGTCTAACCGCTAACCCGATTGTAACATAATAATAGGAGACCAACAGTGTTACATGAAGCCTTAAGACTGCTACGTGTTTTTCATGACATGAAGCAAGGAGAGCTAGCTAGTAAGCTAGAGATATCTCGTTCACATATTTCTGAAATCGAAAATAGCAACAAGACGCCATCTTTAGACGTTATCGAAAAATATGCTATCGAGTTCAAAGTGCCAGTATCATCCATAATGTTTTTTGCTGAAAACGTTGGCAACCCGAACGGACGTAAAACAAGGTTATCAAAGGCGAAGGGTGTTATCGCAACAAAGATTATTAGTTTTCTTCAAATTATCGAGGACCGAACTTCTGATGCCTAAAGCCATACGAAAACCTTTGCCGCTTAACCACAACTGCCTTTACAAAGTTAAAACTAGAAAGCGTTTAGCTGAGCTGTTTTTTACAACAGAAGACAAGTTGATAAGTATAATTGATGGAAAAAAAAAATACGATACATTCAGTATTAAGAAGGATGATGGTTCTGAGCGACAGATATCAGCACCGAATATAGGACTTAAGTTAAAACAGAAACGCCTCGCGAGTTTGATGCATGGCCTTGCCGTTCCGGACTATGTAATGGCCCCTGTAAAGGGCCGTTCTTATGTTGACAACGCGGCAGCTCATATCGGTCAGAGAGAGTTTTGTTTGCTAGATGTTGAAAACTTTTTCCCTTCATGCACTGATAAAAGAGTGTTTTGGTTTTTCAACACAGCTCTTGAATGCTCGCGCGATGTCGCGGCATTACTGACTCGAATGACAACGGATGGCGGATGCTTACCACAAGGAAGTCCTTGCAGCCCTGCGCTAGCGTATTGGGCCTATTTTGATATGTGGAATCAAATCAATGAAATTGCAGTGCAAGGCGGATGTCGTCTCACCCTTTATGCTGATGATATAACAATATCTTCTGACACTAACATTAATGGTAGTGATGTTTGGGCTATAAAACGCAAGCTCGAAAATTATGGATTCGCTTACAAAATTGAAAAGGAAAGGCACATACGTGATAAAGCGGTGCCAATAACTGGATGTATTTTGCGTGGCGACGAGTTATTACTACCAAACCGTCAACATAAAGCTTTGGCTAAGGTTCGCTCAGAAATGCGTGATCCAAATTCCCCGAATAGAACAAAAGTTAGAAATCAACTTCGTGGGAGAGAGACACAGGCCAAGCAAATTCTTGGCTATCATGAACGTAAGACGATTACCACGCTCAAAGCTAGTAAACCTATAACCCCTGCAGCAGCCATGGATATGAAATTATTGAAGCTCATGTGTCCCCTTTGGAGGTTTCCTTTGGGAGAGTATCAACATGATTAGTTTTAAAAAGTTTCTTGAAGAAGATAGTCTTCCTGTTTTGGACTTTGTACTCTTAAGTGAGGGTGATAAAAAATATCAACTGTATGAAGATAGAAAATGGATCAGTGGTCGATTTAAACGTAATATTGGAGTCGATAAAGCCTCCCACGGTGTCGGGCAAGAACATGCCCACGTGTACGGGCGCAAAGGGAACCAGCTAGTAGTGGTCAATCTGGATGGTTCGAGTAGCCACGGCGAACGTGGGCGAATGCATAAAAAAGATGCAAATGCCTTGAGAGCTCTTGGTTATCAAATTCCAAAGAGTAACATTGTAGAGTGGGTAAATATTGGCGGATGGTCCGAACTTATTTTGGGGTAATGCCTAAAGTCCCCTTTGGGGAGTGGCTGTGTGAAAACGGCTGGTTTTATGGTATGGGTTCGGTGATTGAATCGGAGGTGTATCGTGAAGCGCTTTATTATTGGGCAGGACCGCAACCAGTCCACTTTGTTCCCTGAAAGTTTGGAAGCTTATATTGATGAAGACAATACGGTTCGAGTTGTCGATGCCTATGTCGATGAATTGGATTTATTTGAACTTGGCTTTGAGCGTGTAAACCCAAAGGCAACAGGACGACCCGGATATCACCCGTCTGTTTTGCTGAAGCTCTATATTTATGGCTATCTCAATCGCATTCAATCCAGTCGGTGCTTGGAGCGTGAAGCTAATCGGAATGTCGAATTGATGTGGCTGACAGAGAAACTAGCGCCGGACTTCAAAACGATTACGGACTTTCGGAAGGACAATGGTCCAGCCATACAAACGGCTTGTACTCAGTTTGTCATTCTGTGCCGAGAGTTGGGGTTCTTTGCCAGCACGATGGTTGGGATTGACGGCGCGAAGTTCAAGGCGGTGAACGCGCGAGAGAAGAATTATACTCGAGGAAAACTGACCCGCCGTATTGGGCAGATCGAGCAGTCGATTGAGCGGTACCTTCAATCGCTGGATGCCACTGATTTACAAGATGGTGATGCAGCTGATATTAAGTCTTCGCAACTGAAGGAGAGGATATCAGCCATGCGTGAAAAGATGGCGGAATTGGTTCAGTTAAAAGATGATCTCACGGCTTCACATGATAAACAAATATCTCTGACCGACCCTGATGCCCGCGCTATGGCGACAAGTACAAAGGCTGGTATGGTCGGTTATAATGTACAAACTGTGGTCGATACTGAGCATCATATGATTGTCGCGCATGAGGTCACAAACATCGTGTCTGACAAGTTGTTACTCACCCGCATGACACAGCTAGGCCAATCCGCCATTGGCCGAAAGGACATCAAAGTCTTTGCGGATCGCGGTTACTTTAGCGGCGATGAAATTATGGCAACTGAAGCTCTGGGCGCTATCCCGTATGTTCCCAAACCCTACACCTCAAATGCGCGTAAAGTTGGCCGCTTTGGCAAACATGATTTTATCTATCAGCCGGAGGATAATAGCTATCAATGTCCGGCGGGGCAAAAGATGCCGTATCGCTTCACATCAGTTGAGAAAGGCAAGGACATGCAAGTGTATTGGCCCAACGGTTGTGATGTCTGCAGTCTAAAGGCCAAATGCACAACGGGTAAACATAGGCGTATTAAACGTTGGATTAATGAAGATATCACCGATGCTATGTTAAAGCGGCTCAATGCGCTGCCGGAAGCTATGGCAATCAGAAGGGCTACGGTTGAACATCCGTTTGGTACGCTCAAATCTTGGATGGGCGTCACGCATTTTCTGACCAGACGCCTACCGAACGTCAAAACTGAGATGAGCTTATCGGTTCTAGCCTACAATATCCGACGTATGATCAGCATGATGGGAGCGAAGGAACTCATTAGAGTGATCCAAGCTTAACGGGGAAACTCATCCGAAATTAAAGCCAGTCAAACTGTGACATCAACCAGACCGTTTTCACACAGCCACGGGATGTCTGTGACTTCGCTTTTATTAAACAAGCGGGTGAATGGGAACTATCTCCGGCACGCCTGAATCAGATCATGCTTATACAGAGAAATTCTCTTTTCATGGTGCAAACGGTAAGGTTGTCTATAAAAGGCGCCATTCAAAGCCGCCTAACGGAAAATACGGCTGCAGACCTATAAATAGGAAGGCGTCTGACATCAGACACTTCAAAAATTTAAATCACTCAATACTGTTAAATCCTTGTAGTCAAAAGGGTTTGTTTTTACTAAAGAGGCCGTATAGAATAAAATTACAACTATAGGACTGTAGAGAACAATGAAATCTTTGAAAAATGTATACATGTTTGCTGTAACTATAGTTTGTCTTCTTATTCCAGTTTTAGCCCAAGCCGAGGTTTATGTTTCGGAGAAACTAGGTTTTAAATTACCTTCAGCATTATACCAAATTGCGGCTGGAACAATGCATCCAATTGAATTGAGTGGTGGTGATACAGGCATTGAATATCAAATAGTAATGAATTCATCTGGGTCTACATTCGCTGATATTAGATTGGCAGTTTGTAATAACTCCCAGCATTTGAACTATATTTCTGGGGTGACTAGAGCGTGTTCGAATAAAGATTTTACAGGCACTATTCAATTTTCTCACAAAGTTAAAGCCGGTGAGAAAGATATATTAATTATCGATAATTCATCTGCGCTCATTACCTCAAAAAAAGTCTTGGTTGATATTTATGCGAATATCTCTCTTTCGACTAACCAGAAACAAGACATTGAAGTCGGTTTGCGGAAAACCCTTGCTGGGATACACGAGTTCTTTGACGTTGATGAATTTGACTTGAGCTTATTGCCTTGTGGTCAGTCAAATGCATTCTCATCTACTGATGATGGCGATATAACGATGTGTAGTGAATTGCTTTTTGATACTGAAAAAAAAGGTTTAAAAAATGCATTTACAGGAATTTTTGCCCATGAATTGGGTCATACCCTTTTAAATTTATGGGGTGATCCCCACTATGATAATGAGCTTGCTGCTGACAATTTTGCAGCGGCGGTATTGTTGATTAGTGAAAACTTTGAATATCAAGATTTAGATGAAAGTGAGGAAGATGTTTCCGCTGAAGAAGTAATCGGGGATATGATCAAATATTTTGAGTCTATCGGGAACACCTCGCGTGAAGCTCAGGCAGCTTTGTTGGGAGGTCAGCACCCTTTATCAATTCAAAGAGTAAACAATTTCAAGAAAATTTTATTATTCCCTAAAAAAACTGCTGAAAAATGGACTAGTGAAATATATCCTCATCTGACAGTTGTAGCCCTTGAGAGCATTACTCAACAGCCACACTTAGGTGCAAATGTTGAATTGGCAAGAACGCTACTTGAACGTCAAAAGGCCTGCGGTTCTGTTCCTTTGGATAAGTGCATTATTAACCCACAATGATATGAAATTACGGTTTGGCCCTTAGAAAGAACCGGGATTAGGGAAGCGTGTTAGAAACATTCTGGTTAGCACAGCCCTTCTTCCTATTGTGACACAAATGCTGCGCAAATAAACTTCTGCGCGCACATTACCAATCCGCTCTTGTTAACTCAGGCGCACAACGATAAACTATAGGTTCAAACTAATTTCAAGGTGGCTGAAAATGCATAGAACTCGGAACGAGTTTAGAACCCACTATGGTGTTGAACTACGAAAATGCTCAAGGCCTGAAAGACACAGTTGTGACTTGGAAAGCGGGTAACTTGCAAGGCCTGAGCGAAACTGAAACTGACGCAAAATACAAATATGCTACTTACAAAAAATCGCATATTAGGGCAATCCAGAATTTAAGGGGACAGGCACATGAAAAGGTTCGTATTACTATTTGCAGCGGTCAGCATGAGCCTTGGCGGTTGCGGTGAACCCCTTACTGCAGACGAACAAGAGCTACGCGATATAGACCGTAAAATTGCTGCGGCGAAAAAAGAGACCGCCCGCATTGAAAAGAATCTCGGTTCACAAGAAGTGAAGCCTACGCAAACCTCACCTCTGCCAACACATGCGATTATTTCTGATAAAATCACTCACCCTGTCCAAACCCAACCTAAAAAGCGGAGCGTTGACGTTCGTCTGACAGAGCGGGTAACAAAAGGCGAATTACAGCGTCTTGGCGAGGGCATACGTTTACAATCGCCTCATAGAGACAGACTTTTCATCACCTATTATCTACCGGGTCAAACGGTCGGCTCTGGTGCATGGGGGTCAACACATTTCACACCTAAGCTGGCCGCCAAGATTTACGGAATGACCTTAGAGCAAGCCAAAGATCCGTTTCCAATTTTGCCAGAAGGCGCAACGCTTATGGCAAAATTTGTGGGTAATGAATTTGTTGGTGAAAAGGCTATAATCTTTAAAGCGCCTGACGGAACAACGCAGAAAACCGTCAAATATAAAGACGGTAGCGGCGCTACTGATAAGCTCTTTCCAGCGGCAAACGGAAGACTCGAAGCGCGTAATGGGCATGGCGAGTATTACGTAATTAAGGCTCAGTCTGTCTCCGTATATGACTCAAGCGGCCTCATTGATATCTATGCTATCGCCTTCTAATCAGGAACTTACTCTATGAAAAAACTGTTACTCATACCATGCCTAGCGCTCGTTACAGCTTGCGGAGAAACTAAGCCAACTGCGATTGAAGTCAGCGATCTTGGTAAGGCTAGCATTTCCTGCTTTGTTATGCGCACACCGACTATGGATGAGGCACTAAATCCCTTTGCAGGGTTGGCTGATCTCGGGGGGATTATGGAAAAATTGACAAAGGCTCCCATCAAACAGGGTTGGAAAATCACATCTGAAGACCGATTATCTGCCACACTCAATACAAAACGTGATGGGGTAAATTACGCATGTGAATTTGCGAAAACTGACGGCAAATGGACGCTCACTCGGTCAAAGTGGGACGGGGAAGAAGCTTACAGTATTGAGGCCGAAAAAGCTGTTAAAAAGCAAGCACAGCTAAAACAGGACACGACTTGGGAAGAAAAAGGATGGATGGGTGAAAGCTATAAGTATTATGCGCTTCCGGCCAAAGGCGCAGATATGATGAGCGACAAACAGATAGCGATTAACTGCAAACCAGAAGATCGCGGTGTCATGGTCAACGGATTTCTTGAATATGGCAACGGTCAGGACTTAAAGTTTTCCTTCGACGGAGACGTTATAACTTTTGGGGTGAGCGGAGGGGGCTCTAATTCCTATCTCGGGAACCTTGTAGATAATGGCTACGGCACTCAAGCGAGAGATCGGATTGAAGTCGCAGACAGATTCATCGAAGCGTTAAAAGCCTCAAAAACTGTCAAAGTTATGGATCATACCTTTATTATTGAGGCAGATGAGCTTGCCAAAATTCCATGCCTTTAGGACGAAGACACTTGCAACGAAGGTCTAACTATGCGGACCAATAGAACGCATTTTGAGCGGTCACTACTATATCTACCTGCTTGGGTGTGTGGCTACTGCATGTCGGCAACCTTGAGGGAAGAAACAGAAGGCCATTTTCAACGCGAATGGGCAAATTCCAAAGCCGCTCGGAATGATAATATGTGGGGCCCGGAATGGATTGAAATAGCATTCGCGGTGATGCTCCAATGCCCAGACTGTCATACGGGAACCGTTGTATCAGGAAAGGTAGAGACCGACTGTTATGCTAGCCCGAACGGTAATGAAGCCCAACAGCGGTTTGTGCCGCAAGCCTTCACGATTGCGCCTGCCGCCCTGATACCACCTTCAAAATTGCCAGAAACCGTTGAAAATATGCTTCAGCCAATCTTCAGACACATTTGGAATGATCCAGCAGCTTGCGGCGGCGCGATTAGGCGATGTGTCGAAACCATATTGAATGACCTTGGCGTCCGTAAGATAACGCGCAAAGACGGAAAACAAACGACGTTAAGCACCCATTCGCGCATCGAGCATCATCTACCCGTTAAAGCTGCTGCCGCAAAAAATCATCTGATGGCCATTAAATGGGTCGGAAACTTCAGCGCCCATAAATCCACCTCAATGCACTCAAGGCCAGAACTATTAGACGCCTGTGAACAACTACAGCATGCGCTTCGTCTTATATATGGGATAGACCAAAACACGAGACTCGCCCGCCAAGCAGCCAAGATGACAGCCCGTAAAGGTCGGCCTGAACCAAAGCCCAAGCGAAGACGGCGTAGCGTTTGACCTCGCAAAGCAGAGGGCAGAATGTCCTAGCGAAACCCGCCATTACGACATATTCAGTAAACTGTGGCGGCAGATTACATAGTATAGATAAGGAGCAAAAAATGGGCTGGAGAGAACTTGTTGCAGGAACAATGCCAACGGGCGCGCCGTTTGGCGTTCACCCAAATGATCAAAAAAGAGCAAAAGAATCCATTAAATCTGCTAAATCAGAAGGAGCTACCTTTTCAGATTTCGCGGGCCAAGTCTTTACCGAGTGCCATAAGCACCTTAGTCACCCAATCAACTATGACACAGTTTCTGCACAAATTGAGCGAGCTCGGGAAATGTGGGGGAAATGACCCCACTACTTCAATAACGAGTGTATCCGTTGTAGTAACGAGATATCTCTAGCGGACTATCTTGACGGTATGGATAGTGGACTTTGCTTATATTGCTCCCACATGTCTGATAAAATAATGCGAGAGTGAACAGGGGAAATAGATGGCTACACATGAAGAAAACTGGGCAGCTTTAAAACACAAAAAATACTCAGAATTAACTGCCTTCGACGCAGCATTTATTCATCTAAGTCAAGTTCCATTTTTTGAATTAAAGGGTTGTAGAATAGCCTCAACCCTTTGGGAGATGCAGTTAGAGCTTAATGCTGTGAGTTCTAGAGCAAGAACTTCTGGACATAGCCCTTACTTGCTTGGTTTCGCATTATTGGAACAAATTGGAAGAGTTTATCAAAGCTTAAATAAAACAGCACCCGCTCAAACTCAGCAAAACGTAGCAAATGCACTACATTACTTCAATAATATCCAAGTAGGGTCAAATGAAAGTAAGGCCTTGATTGCTTTTAGAAATATTCTATCACACCGAGCCTGCTTAGCAGGAACTACTATCAAGGGTGACTCATACATTTTTCGATTTGATAAAACCCAAGAAAATCTATTTAAATTCCCTAGTACTGCTTGGAACGGCTCATATGAGGACTTTCTAGAAGGGAAAGTGACCTGGATTAATCCAAAATTATTCAAAGACATGGTCGGCATAACAATTAAAAATCTTCGACAATTGATACAAAATGATCCCGAGAATCTTGGAATACGTCTAGATGTCAATGAGATTAAACAATCACACCTATATATACTTAGCAGCTAATCGTAATTGAAGCATTATACGATATAACATAAGATTATTTCTCATAAGTAACATTATGCGATTTCAAAATATAAGCGCAAAGTAGAAAGGCGACACTTCTGCAAAGTAGAGATACGACACTCTGCTATAAGGCCA
>JALZUE010000021.1 GCA_023301705.1 Alteromonadaceae bacterium
AAAGAGCAGCAGCAGGAAGTAATTGCGCTGGTGAGTTCTGGTCAGAAAAGCGCTGCCGATGCAGCGCGTTTGTTTCAGGTGCACCGAGCAACGGTTTCTCGGTTAATCGCTCAGCACCGAACGGAATTGACGAGCCAGGCGCCGGAACTGGCAGTACCGATTCGGAAGAAAGCGAACGCCAAGAAAAAAGTGGTACGCAAACGTGTGTCGAAGAAGAAAGCTGTAGAGCCTGTTGAGATTTTCATGGATTCAATCGGTCTGGCCAGGCCGGAAAGCTTCAGTGATTTTCCGGGCGCTGTCAGCGTGATTGATGAGGCGAAAACGCTACCGATCATGAACCGCCTTGAATGGAAGACTTCACCCAAAAAGCACATGGCGGTCTGGGAAGCAGAGGAACACCAGCAGCAATTTCGGCAACTGCACAGTGAAGCAACGATCGAAGAACACTATAAGGTCGCTGATAAAACCATCTTGGAGCTGTACGCCACCTACGATGATGAACGTGCTGATTACCGAGCGGTCTATCAGGCAAGAAATCGATAACTGCTCAAAACAACGCCTACGCTCCGCTCCGGCTTCCTTACTCGGAACGGCTCTAGGATGTAGTGGTGCATCTTTGAAGGGAAGGTTGCTGCGATTATTTGGACTGCGCGCTCCCGACGCTATCGAGTTGCCTTGCCTACGCTCCGCTCCAACAAGGCAGCTCTAGCTCCCCAACACTGCGCTTTCAGTGCTGGAGGACTCCCATAGATGGGTGCCTATCACTCCCATAGACGGGTACCTATAATTCTCACAGATGGGTACTTGTCGCTATACACCGCCGTTTTGAACCCTTGCAAAGCATGTTTCTACACAGATCGAGCGGCTATCCCATAGACGGGTACCTATCCGGATGCAGCAACACTTTGAGCCCTTACAGACAGGCTTCTACAACAACGTATTACCGACCGATGTATGAAGCAGTGATGCCCTCTCGCTCATGACCTAACTCCGCACTGATCGTCAGTCGCGCCTGACGATCTTGTGCCTTCTCGGCTTTATCCAATTGGGCCGAAACCTTGCCGCCACGTGCAGGGCACTCACGACCGGTCAATTCTCGATAGCGTGTCTGCGCATAGCCATGCCGAGCTCCGTGTGTGCGTGACAGATCCACCTTGGCCATTTGATTTTCAAATGTGCGCACATGCCCCACGTAGCTTTTGTCTCGTGGAATCAGTGAGCCGGTGCCTGCCACTTTATGAGCATAAGCCAGCGCTTCGCGCTGGCTCTCCAGCCGGATAGGGATTTCACGCTCACGCGAACCTTTACACCAGGAAGCCTTGAGCTGCAGGTGATCGCCTCGATCAGCGTAGACGGGCTGAAATTTCATGGCCTCCTCACGACGTAGACCAAACTCTCGCTGCAGCATCGCTGCTGCCTGTACGTGAGGATGCGCAATCGCATCGATGCGCTGCTGATCAAACAACACTGACTTATCTTGATTCGTTACGTACACCCGATTCTCGATACCGTACTGCTCGTTACCGGGCTTCACTAAATTCTTCTGGCCAATCTTATCGGCCAACCATCGCAGCGCTGACATACGATTCTTAATCGTGCCGGTAGCAATGCCTGCTTTCTGCCAAGACTCGACCAACCTATGAACGTGTTTTGGCTTGAGATCATGCACAGTTTTCGCATCCCGAAACCCTAAGGCTCGTACCTGGCTTGCGCACTGACCGAGCATACGTTCACGATTATTCCGTGTGGCATGTGAGCCATCGCGATTGCGATCGCACACCTTCTTGATCGAGTAACTCAAGTCCTGCACACGACACCTCCCTGGCTAACTAACTACAAACAAAAACTGCCGTAGAACCGTTCTACGGCAGGCACAAAAACTGATCAGCCGACACCATTTTCCGAGCAGGTCGAGGCGCAGCCTTGGGTACAACTAGAGATAGGATCTTTCCCTTACCCCTCGGCCAAAAGCCGACGGATAGGGAAAGCGTATTTGACTCGACACTGCTCGGAAAATGACATCCGCTGGTAAGTGTTTCTGGTCAACGTGCATCGCAAGGATGCCCGGTCCGCTACGCGGAAAAGACCGTCTGTGTATCGAGTATTCCCCGTCTGGGGAGCCTGCCATTTCAGCTCTGCTGAGCGATAGGCAGGTGTGATGCATACGCATTCTCCTGTGAGTAATTGAGTGTTGGGATAACGAAATATCCCGTTGAGGTTGGGTAGTTTCAATCGATTATTAACGTCAATTTCGGGCACACGAATGTGCGCCCGAGAGGTCGTTGTCAGAGGTTTTGAAGTCGAAGATCGAGCTCGTAAGCGTCGATGCAAGCTGCGCTAACGGCAGCCTTCTAGTGAAATCAGAGAGGGGTCAGAAACGCCAGGTCTGCAATTGCTAGTAGAGAGATTTCATGTGATACCAAGAGCCGTGGCTCTTACCCCTGGAATGGTATCGATCAGGGGATGTCGGACTAAAGACGTAGTCCTCACGCTTGGCTTTACCTTAGCAAAAAACTTGCGTGTGCATGGCGATAATTCGCCTGTCACGCACTTTTTTCCGCTGTAAGCGAGGCATTTTAAGCTGTTGCGCCTTGCGTCACTACTGACGCCGACCTCGGCGATCGTAGTGACGCAAGGCTCGTGATGTGCTCTCGACAGAGGCTCTTCGTACGCTCGTAATGCATGGCGCTTCGCGTCATACATTACGGCGCCTTGCACACACAAACGCGGCTCTAAGCCTATCCTGCCCTTTACCACTATCAGCAGTGTCCTCATCGAATTCTCAGGTAGGCCGATCTTCTCGCCCGTGCCAAATTCGCACGATCATCAAACTGCGCTCACCATCGATCAAATACCGAATCACGTAGTCGCCGGAAACCCATTGGCGTACCGGCAACGACTTCACAGGTTTGCCAGCCATCGGTTGTTTGAGTAGCGTTTGAAAACTAGCGAGCAACTGATCACGAATCCGATTTGCTGCTGCCGGGTTTTTCTCAACCACGAATTCATGCAGACGCTCCAGATCCTGAATCGCCTTGGCGGTGAATTGCAGTTTCACGTTCTCGGCGGTGGCAGTTCGTTATCCGATCCCCAGGACTCAATCCACGACACCACCTGATCGCCATCGATGACTCTGCCGGCTTCAACATCGGCCAACCCTTCCAGTGTCTCTCGGTACATTCGCTGATCTTGATTCTCGCGCTTGAAATAGGAGGCAAGAGCTTCGTTGATAATCCACGCCTTGGGTCGGCGCAATTCGCTCGCGGCTTGCTCCAACGGATCTTGCAATTCTTCGCGAATGCGAAAGCTGGTGATGGACATCGGCAGGCTCCAGTCAATGAACGAATACAGTGTAATACATTCGATTATCGGCAAGCTAGCGTCCGAGTTTATACCCCGATTCGGGGTCGCAACATTGAGCTCAACGAGCTCAATGTATATTGCGCCTTTGCACAAATTCGCTTCGCTCGTTTTTGCGCGCCGGATGGGCGCTGTGCAACTGGCGGAGAGAGAGAGGGATTCGAACCCTCGATACAAGTTACCCCGTAGCGCGTCTGTAAGCCGCCCTGAGAGACGACAACCTCCGGACTGCGACTTCCGTACCGACAGCAGGGCAAGAATGCGCCAAAGCTGCGCTCCTTGGCTCATGTGGCGTATTGGGTTCGATGGAGAGGGAGGGATTCGAACCCCCAGACCTGCCAGGATTCAAAATCCGGTTTTGGCAACGATGTGTAAGTTCAAGTTTCGCCTCGGGCACCAGACACGCAAGGGACTTAAAATCCCTTTGAGAAGAGAATTTGAACCTGGCAGGGAACTGCGCGAACCCTATCCTTGGTGACCATCCCTTCGACCGACCTTGAGTCGGTCGTTACTCACGTCGGCAAATGCCGACTCCTCGTAGCCGGAGGGGGAGCCGACGCAACGCGTTGGGGGAACCCCGCAGGGGTGCCCTTTACAACGCGAACCTGAAAAGCGGTATATGAGGAGAAGTTACCCACAAGACGATGCGTTAAAAGATAATAAAGTTAAAAACGCGCGCGCGCGCGTTACGGTTTTTGAGAGCCTCAAAAATAAAGGGCTAGAGCATGCTTTGGGTTAACGATAGCCCGAATTGACTGGTTAACGATAGCCCGAATCAAATGCGATTTTCGGTTAACGATAGCCCGAATCAATTCACAGGCTGAATTGATTTATCCACAAGCCTGAGGGTTAACGATAGCCCGAGTGCTTGAGTTAACGATAGCCCGAGTGTAAGGTTAACGATAGCCCGAGTGAGAACTGACCGTGGAGCCACTACTTCCAGACCGTTATCCAACCAAAGATTTTTTCGTTGCTGACATTTTTGATGCCACGCCCAAAGACGATATGGTGGGTATGGAGCACCCCATGTTCTCGTTGGCAAAACAACCAGACATGAGTATCAGGAGATACGAGCACAATGGAGATTCTATCGAGATCCAACCATCACACATTGGACTGCCCACGATTTGGGACAAGGACATTCTGATTTATTGCATAAGTCAGCTAATGGAAGGGATTAACCGAGGCCGCGAACCAAGCCCAACTATCAGGATCACAGCACACGACTTACTGGTATCGACCAATCGAGCAACAGGAGGCACAGACTACAAGCGACTTACACAGGCCTTCACTCGACTCCGTAGTAGCCAGATAGTCACGGATATTGAGACCAACGGGGTTCGACAAACTGAAGGCTTTGGATTCATTGATGCCTGGGGAATCGTGGAAAAATCCAAAACTGACGGACGAATGATTTCAGTATCAATCAGGCTCTCTAACTGGCTGTATAACGCCGTACTTGGCAGCGAGGTACTAACGGTCAATCGCGACTATTTTCGACTGCGCGGCGGACTTGAGCGCCGCCTCTACGAACTAGCTCGGAAACATTGTGGCAATCAATCACGGTGGTCCATTAGCACTGAGCTCCTACATAAAAAAACAGGCGCAAAAAGCCCTCTCAAAACGTTGAGGCTTCAGATTCGGAAGATTGCCGAATCCAACGTACTTCCAGACTATCGCATGCGCTACAGCATTGAAAAAGACCAGGTGATCTTCTACAACCGCAAAGGTGGGAAAGCCGCTAAAGCTCAGTTTGACGATGACATGAAACAACTGTTCAAACCAAACCGACCAAAAGCTACGAAGACCAACATACCCCGATCTAATGAATCGCAAATAGACCTGTTCTAGATAGCCGAATACAGCTCATATGGGCCGTGTTTGATAGTGAACAGTTTGCTTAGTAAAGTGTTCACCTTGATCCAGGCTGTATTCGTTCCCAACCAGTTCGAGACTGTAAACCATTCTGTGTAAACGCCCATGAGGGTTATAGGTGAGCAGTCACTCGCTCACCAAATAAAATAGTAAACCTATTCAGTGCAGGTTTCCAGTCTCACCAGTTCAACTGTCAGTAGCCGGTAAACGCTATTAAGGCTAAATTGGATTGGGCGATTGATATTTCAACACACTTATACGCTTGCATCTACCAGTACATCTTGTTGCAGCAGGTACTTCAGTAAAATTCCGATGGATCGGTCCTCTTGAATTTCGCCACTAATACACATGTCTATCGCTTGAGAAAAGGTGACCCACACTGGTTCGATAATTTCATTTATCTCTGTAGAATTTCCTAAACCAATTACATCAAACTTGTTAACGACATAAAAGTAGAGATCCCACTCAATGATAGCTCCACAAGTAGACTTGCATAGAAGCTCAAAACTGGTAGGAGTAATTCCAGCCTCTTCTTCTCCTTCGTTTTTAATGGCAGATTCAATTTTGGGAACTATGTCTTCATCACTTTCCAGAAACACGAGGTATTCATCCAGAGATTCAAATATCTTGCCTCCCACCAACCGATAGTCCCAACTCTCCAATTCTGACCGAAATTCTCGACCTAAAAGTAATTTAGAGCCATCTGTGATCAGAAGCCTTACACCAGGAGGCCTTCTGACTACATCAATTGAAAACTCCCGCTGTTCACCGCTCTTATTAATCTGAAATCGTCTTTCAACAATCTGAAGGAGCTTAGCCGTGTAAAGAGGTGAGTCCGATATTTTTTTTATATTATTTTTCATCAGTTGAAAAATGCCTTTTATATTCTCTCTTGATGATCTCCGTACAACTCGGGTGTTTACAAAAATCTTCATGGCAAAGTTCTTTGCGTCCTTTCTGATTGCTCACCAGCTCTACAGAAGCAGACTCAAATATTTCATCAAACTCACTCTCCATAAAATCGCATAGTGAACCATTGCCGCCATGTACTTCAAACATTTTAGATTTTGCACCTGGAGTTTTCTTATTATAATGATTAAAAAGCATCAGATGCGAACCCTGATTCTCATTAAAAATATAATATCGCCAATTTGTGTAGCCTCCGTTAAAAAATCGAACTTCGATCTTTTCATCAGTTTCTGCTAGCTCAGAGTGCTCTTTAAATTTGGCAAGCACAGAAAATATGTCGGACACATAATCTTCAACCGAGCTTTGATTTGCGTTGGATCTATCGAATATATGGTGTGACTTTAGACATGGGTAATGGAGCAATATCTTCACTTTCTTTGAAATATTGTGTTCCGTTCGGAAAAACAATTCATTAAAAACCCCTTCTTTTTTACCGAATAAATTGTATCCCCTAGTGACTTTTATTTTTGTCATGTCAGATTTTTTATAGCTGTTTTTTATCCTTTTTCTCAATTGCTTACTTCCCCAGAGTCCACGACATCTTCCAGTTTTAACTACGTCAAAATACGCAATCAAACGTGGAACGACCCAAAGAGATAACCAACTCGCGAATACGATGGTGAAAAACAACAAAGAAACAACAAAAAATGTGGTGCCTACAGAAGCTTCTATCTCTTGCTTTCTTTCCAATAGAAACCAAGTAATAAGTCCAGAAACAACCCCGCCAAAAAGAGACCATACAAATGACCCAGCTCCGATGGCAACTTTCTTAGCGCTAAACATTCTAGTTCGTATGATTTCTTAGTGTGATTAGTCTTGGACGAATATCCAGATTTTCCAGACTTTCTGCACATTTATTTGGAACGAGATGTCGCCAACTTCTACCCGACACAATAGCGTCTCTCACCATTGTGGAGGATATTTTCTTTTCTGAAATAGGCTTTTTAAAAAGTACTTTAGTTTTCAAATTATTTTCCCCCAATACTTTTAATTTTTTGTTACCCCAATCGTCAAAAATAGTTAGATAGTGAGTCGTATCTTTTGGTACATAAGATGCTATTAGTTGAGGTAAGTTAATTGGAAAAGGTACGATTCTAAACTCGTTTGTCCCTAACCCATATTCAATAAGAGCATCATGTATGATGCTATGTCGCTCATAATAACTTAGCGGATTATTATAAGCGTTTGTTCTTGCTAAGTTAGTTGAGTCATCGAGAGTTAAATGCGGATCCGGATTGGTGATCCCAACCACAAGAAGATCGCATTTTTTCTTAACTGGCAAAAAATAGTCATTCAGGTGCCCCAGATGAAGTGGTTGGAATCTGCCATGAACGGTATATATTTTCATGTGAGACACAATACACAGTTATGCTTATGAAGCAAACTAGGGCCTGATTAGGATATGCAAGTTTGAATTATCGGTGCTTCTTAAAGTGAACAGTTTGGTAGGTGAGTTCAACCGGTCGATGCAACACAATATACTCTAATGAGGAGGAATTATTGTGGTCCGATATCTTCGATTTACCCAGCGAGAGAAGTCTTTACTATGGGAACGCTGGCATCAGGGCGATGGTTTAAGGGAGATCGCCCGCCTTCTTGAGCGGGGGCCATCATCGGTTGCCAAAGTTTTAAGCCGAACAGGAGGAATAGAGCCAGCGCCTCGATCACGTTCTTCGCGTGGGCTCTGCTTGGATGAACGAGAGTCTATTTCTCGTGGCCTTGCAGGCGGCAAGTCTCTGCGTGCAATAGCACAAGAAATAAACAGAGCGCCGTCAACGGTAAGCCGTGAAGTTGAGCGCAACGGCGGTAGTGCTAACTATCGGGCTGCCACAGCTGAACATGCCACGTGGGATCGAGCATTACGGCCGAAGCTTTGCAAATTGGCGCAACACGCGAGGCTGGTCAAAGCGATAGCGAAAAAACTCAAACGGCAATGGTCCCCTCAACAAATCGCTGGATGGCTGAAACGACGTTACCCCAACAATGAGCGCTATCACGTGTCACACGAGACTATCTACAAAACACTCTATATACAGGCCAGAGGCGTTCTAAAGAAAGAATTACTGTTGTGTTTACGCTCCCAGAGAGTGATGAGGCGCTCAAGACAATCGAGTTTAAAAACAGGGCCCGGTAAAATCGTCGATGCAGTAACAATCAGTGAGCGTCCCGCATCGGTTGAAGGCAGGGCGATTCCAGGCCACTGGGAAGGTGATCTTATTGTCGGCATCAACAATAGTTATATCGCAACGCTCGTAGAACGGAAAACACGCTACGTCATGCTTGCAAAAGTCACCGATAAAACAACCAAAACTGTCATTGATGCCCTTATAAAGCAATCAAAGAAATTACCGGCAGAGCTCTACAAATCACTGACCTGGGATCGCGGTTCTGAGCTTGCTGATCATAAGCGATTCAGCGTCGCTACCGACATTCCCGTGTACTTCTGCGATCCGAGCAGTCCATGGCAACGAGGGTCAAATGAGAATACAAATAGATTATTACGCCAGTACTTCCCCAAGGGCACAGACCTATCGGAGCACTCACAGGTAGAGCTTAATCGAGTCGCACGGCAGTTAAATGAAAGGCCTAGAAAAACGTTAGACTATGAAACGCCAGCTGAACGTTTTTCGGCATGTGTTGCGTCGACCGATTGAATTCAAGTAAGGAACTGTTCACTATTGAAGGAAAACGCAAATACCTCACCCAAGAGGAGCAAGCGCGATTCCTTGCCGCCGCCGCCCAACTTGACCGTGGTGAGGTCCGCACCCTGTGCATGAGCGTGGCTTATACCGGCTGTCGAATCTCCGAGGCGCTACAACTGACCGTTGCACGCGTGGATCTCTCCGCCAAGGCACTGACCTTCCAAACACTCAAGCAACGCGGCAAAGTGAAGTACCGAAGCGTGCCCGCGCCAGATGAACTAATGGAAGCGCTGGAGCTGGTGCACAAGGTGCGAAAGATTCAGAAAAGCAAAGGCGGCGGCGATGCGGCCCTACTCTGGTCATGGGGTCGCACACAAGCCACCAAACACATTTGCGCAGTGATGACAGCCGCAGGCATCGACGGCAGCCACGCCAGCCCCAAAGGGCTACGCCATGGCTTTGGTGTTCGCATGGCGCAGAAGACGCGTAACCCACGCTTAATTCAAAAATGGTTAGGACATACTAGTCTGGACACTACTGCGATCTATATGGACTTGGTTGGTGAAGAAGAACGCGCTGAAGCAATTAATGCTTGGTAATTCAATTGCTTAGGAAATCACTGAACATCAAAAAATTGCCATTACAGCAAATAAAGCAAACGCAGTCACAAAATACAAATGTACGTCATTTTGCCGTACATTTGGCTTGAAATATGCCGCCAACTGTCATACTGTATATGTTCTGCCATCGAGCAGATATTAGGAGATTTAAATGGCTACTTTGCGAGCAAAGAATACAAGAGTTGAGATGAGAGCAAGTCAAGCACAGCGCGAGATATTAGATCGTGCGACTGCTACCTGCGGCCTATCTATGACTGACTTTGTATTAAATGCAGCTCTAGAACGCGCCAGAGAAGTGCTTGAACAAAACGACAAGATCACTCTGAAGAACGAAGAATTTGATCACTTCATGGCTGTTTGTAACGAATCTAGAGAACCTAATCAAGCGCTTAAAAATGCATTTAGAAACGCAAAAGAGCGTGGAATTGGGTGACACCTGGAAATAAGTTTGTCGAACTTGATAAGAAGGTACATGACAGAAACAACTTCAGTTGCGGCGTAGATGTACTCGATAATTTCATCCGTTTGAATGCATCAAAGCATAGAGAACTAAAAATCAGCAGAACAATGGTACTGCCGGCTACAGAGCCGGCAGTCTCAACAAACCTGTATCCGATTGCAGCGTTTTACACAACCACACAAACAACGATAGAACGGCAAACACTAACAACCAAATTAGCCAACTCGTTACCTAATTATCCTGTCCCAGTTTTCATCATTCCATGTCTGGCTGTCAATAAAACACTACAAGGACAAGGCCTAGGATCCGATGCACTTGTCGTTGCTTTACAAGAACTCTATCGAGCGAGTAAAAGCGGCATCTCTAGTATTGGTGTTGTTATCGATCCCCTTGATAAAAGAGCTGATGCTATTTACCGGAATTTTGGATTTGAAACATTGACTGAAAAACGACTATTTCTAGGCATGAATACGGTTGAGAAAATCATCCAATCCTTATAACTTGCCTAACATCAACTATGTTAAATTTCGATATACGGAAGCTTTGACAAAATACGTAGTTCACGGCACACCCTAACGAAGACACGATCACCAATGGCTTTATGAGTTGAAAAGAACTCTCAATGAGAAATCATGTGTACTTAAGAACAACTCATGATTTACCTTGTAACAATTTACTCAGCCAGAGCAAACTCACCGCCACTTTTAAACCAATGATCGGAACGTGACTAATGATTGATTACGACGCTGATGTAATTCTCTATTACGGGGATATAAACCGTCTAGGCTATAACGACCTTTCAACTCTTCTCGAGAAAAATAGTGAAAAGAAAGATCGCGTCTGTCTTGTTCCTGTTACATATGGTGGCGACCCGGATGCAGGCTTTCGAATCGCTCGGGCCCTATCTCATCACTACACTGATGTTGAAATTCTTGTCGCAGACGCTTGTAAATCGGCTGGAACACTTCTTTGCATCGGAGCTCATAGGTTAATTTTTGGCGACCGGGGTGAACTTGGCCCGCTAGACATCCAGCTATCCAAGCCAGATGAGATGTTCGAGAGTATGTCTGGACTAGATATCATTCAAGCATTAAGCGCGATCCAAACCCAAACTATCAATTCTTTTCGTAACTACTGGGTAGATATCCGTGGCGGTAGCAGACTAAGAACAAAACTTGCTGCCGATATAGCAGCCAAACTGACAGAGAGCTTCATTGCTCCTATAGCAGCGAAAATCGACCCAGTGACTCTTGGTGAGCATCAGAGAGCAATGCAAATCGCATTTGACTATGGTGAGCGTTTAAATGAGGCTGTTAGTTCTTTACAGCCACAAGCACTTGTAAGCCTCGTAAGCCGATACCCATCACATGGTTTTGTGATTGACCGGAAAGAAGCTAGAACTATATTTAAAAATGTTACTAGCCCTATCGGCCCACAGATTGAAATCTACGATTTGGCACGTGATTTGACTTCTGGAACACCAATGCCGCCTCAACCAGCAGTACTCGATCTTATCGAGGCGTCAAAAAAAATCGAGAACAAAGATGCAGAAAGTGATAACACCGCAGCAGGCACAACGGACCAAGACGCGCCTACTCATGATGGCTCAAACACAGAAAGCGCTGAAAATGAGTCGGATGCTGCTTGATAGCTCAGAACGAATGCCACAGCTCCAGCAAACTAATGCCAAGAGCATTAAGAAATTATTAGAGGAATGATTCTTTTATCGAGTTTAAGCAAACGCATTTCGCTAGAACCACATTATAGGATGTGTGATTGCCAAGGAAAACTGACAGTCTCTGCTGCCCTGAAACTGGTCGTTTCCAAAAGTACAGAACTACACCTAAAGTCCCCCTTTCGGTGAGCCCTACCCTGCCACCGTCGGCTTTCGATTCAATAGCCTGGCAATAAAACCTCGAGATTCTAATGCGGCAACTCGACTACGCTCAGCCTTCAAAGCTCTGGTCTGTTCTTTTTCTCGTTGCCTAATCTCGTCAGCTTCAGCCCTAGCCTGCTGAATTTCCAGTTGACGTTCAGCGATAGATCGCTGCCAATTCTCGGCCAGCTGAGCTTCATGTTGTTTCTGTTCAGCAAGCACCTTTACCTGCTGGTTACGCTCGACCTCTAGAGCTTCGCTGTGCTGCTGTCTCAATCTTTCAGACTGCTCCGTCAGTCGTCGTTCAACCGAATCAGGTGATGGCAACGAAGCCATCGCTTTACGTAGCTCAGCAAGCGAATTGTCACGCTCAGCAAGCTCGGCCTGAGTATCCGCAAGCTCTTGTTTCGCTTCATCCACCTGCTCCATGAACCAAGACAGTGTTGAGACAGTGTCATCGTCCATTGAGACAACCTTAGACACCCTAGATTGGACACTCCCGGCATCATCCACACTGTCTATTTTCGAATGTCTTGAGCTGTCCAGTCCTCCAGAGTTGCCTTGTACAACTGTCTCAATTTCACTAGCAGGCATATACAACTTCCCGTAGACACGCTCCAGCTCTGAAGTGTCTATTCCTGGCTTACCATCATCCGTTTGCGTAAAGCTCAGCTTGCCTTTTTCATTGTGGTTGTACAGTGTTTGTCTACCCTTGCGCACCAATTTTGCCGCATGAGAAATGCTAACAATTGCCATATTCCACCTGTCCAATGTTGTCTCGCACTGTCAAAGTGTAGACAGCAATCTTTACAAGGCAAGCCAAAGTAACGGGACAGCACAAGACAAGCGAGACAGCCGACTTATACAGCTGTAGACACCATTGGACAGGGCCTCGAGACATCGTTAGACACAGCTACATTGGATGGTTGATTCCACCTGAACCACAGATTCAGGAGTAGGACAGGCAGGGTAGGGCGCTGCGCGTAATCGCCATTATGGTAAATCTGAGGAAGAGGCATGAACCCCCACTTATCGCTTGCTTGGCCTAGTCAAACCCAGCCAGATAATGAACAAGCCGATCGGACCAAAGATGCCCACAAGGGCGAGTACCAATAGGGTGAATTCGTGCATTGCTGATCTCCTCTTCTGCAACCGCGTTCTATAGTACGCGCCCGCCGGGGACTTGCAACGCCCCCTCTGACTCAGAACCTGTTGCACAAACGCTCGTTTGTGCAACAGGTTCCCATTTCGCTGGAACCCTGGCGCCATGCGTGGTTGCTTGTTGCAAATACGTGTTGCATAATGAAAATGAATTGCAACAGGTATTTGCACAATGCGACTGGGCTATGCGCGCGTCTCAACGCAGGATCAGGATACGGCCGTTCAGCTGGCTGCATTGAAGGCGGCGGACTGTGACCGGGTGTTTAAGGAAAAAGCTTCCGGTGGACGCTGGGACAGAGAACAGCTGCAGCTGCTACTTAATCAATTGCGCACCGGCGATATTGTGGTGGTGTGGAAGCTGGACCGACTATCACGCTCACTGAAAGATCTATTGCTGGTGCTGGAAAAGATCGATCAGGCCGGAGCGCATTTTCAGAGTCTGACTGAAGCGATCGACACAACCACTTCCGCCGGTCGAATGATGATGCACCTGGTTGGCTCGTTTGCCGAATTCGAGCGCTC
>JALZUE010000022.1 GCA_023301705.1 Alteromonadaceae bacterium
GTGAAAATGGTGGGCCTTCCCAGACTTGAACTGGGGACCTACCGATTATGAGTCGGGTGCTCTAACCAACTGAGCTAAAGGCCCATTTTCACTTTTTACAAAGTACCTTCTATTTGGACTTACTGCTAGAAAGCGAGGGCAGTATAAGCATTTTTTATTTTCTTGTCACCCATTCAATTGCAAATAATTAAGTATTTGATACTAAGAGCTTAAATATTATTCGTTTTTAGCTATTATTGAAAAATAGCGTTCATATTTACTATTATTTAGGCAATAAAAAACCAACGTAAACGTTGGTTTTTTGATTTATAGAATAAATACTACTTAATTATTTATTCACCGTCTAAAAAGCTTTTTAACTGTTCAGAGCGAGAAGGGTGGCGAAGCTTACGTAATGCTTTAGCTTCAATTTGACGAATACGTTCACGTGTTACGTCAAACTGCTTACCAACTTCTTCTAAGGTATGGTCGGTATTCATATCAATACCAAAACGCATACGTAATACTTTCGCTTCACGAGCTGTTAAACCGGCTAATACTTCATGAGTCGCATTTTTAAGGTTTTCAGACGTTGCAGAATCAACAGGTAATTCACCGCTACCGTCTTCAATAAAGTCACCTAAGTGAGAATCTTCGTCATCACCAATAGGGGTTTCCATTGAAATTGGCTCTTTCGCTATTTTTAATACCTTACGAATTTTATCTTCAGGCATTATCATACGTTCAGCTAATTCTTCTGGTGTAGGCTCTCTACCCATTTCTTGTAACATTTGACGAGAAATACGATTCAGTTTATTTATCGTTTCTATCATATGTACAGGAATACGAATAGTTCTTGCTTGGTCGGCAATTGAACGAGTAATCGCTTGACGAATCCACCATGTAGCATACGTTGAAAACTTGTAACCGCGACGGTACTCAAATTTATCAACAGCTTTCATTAAACCAATGTTACCTTCTTGAATTAAATCTAAGAATTGTAAACCACGGTTAGTGTATTTTTTAGCAATTGAAATAACTAAACGTAAGTTAGCTTCAACCATTTCTTTTTTAGCACGACGAGCTTTCGCTTCACCGATAGACATACGACGGTTAATGTCTTTAATGCCATGAACATTTAAAAAGGTTTCTTTTTCTAACCCTGTTAATTTTTGAATACAGCGTTCAACTTCAAGCTCAATGTCGCCTAAACGCGCAGAGTAACTATGACCAGCAGCTTTTTGCTCTTCAAACCAGTCTAATGACGTTTCATTACCTGGAAATATTTTGATGAAAGTGGTTTTTGGCATACCAGCGCCAACAACACAGTGCTTCATAATTAAGCGTTCTTGAACGCGTAATCTGTCCATTACACTGCGCATATTTTTAACAAGTTTGTCGAATACTTTAGGTACCAAACGGAATTCTTTAAATACTTCCGCTAATGCATCTATTGCTGCTTGTGAATCTTTGTGACCACGACCATTTTTATCAATAACTTTATTGGCAAATTCATAAGCTTCACGTAAGGCTGTAAACTTCTCACGTGCTTCTTCTGGATCTGGGCCAGTATCAACTTCTTCTTCGTCGTCATCATCAGATTTATCATCGCCATCTTCATCAGCTAATTCGTCTTGAGATAACTCAGAACCAATGTGAGTAGCAGCGGCTGGAATTTCTTCTTCTATTGCATCTGGATCTAAAAATCCAACAATAATATCGCTTAAACGACCTTCTTCTGCTTCAAAATTATCCCATTGTTCTAATAGGTAGTTAATGGCAGGAGGGTATTCAGAAACAGAACGTTGAACTTCTTTAATGCCTTCTTCAATACGCTTGGCGATAACAATTTCGCCTTTGCGTGTTAGTAGCTCAACAGTCCCCATTTCACGCATATACATACGTACAGGGTCAGTTGTTCGGCCAATTTCACTTTCAACAGTTGCTAATGCTTGAGCGGCAGCTTCAGCTGCATCTTCATCAGTATTACCTTCTGACATCATTAATTCATCAGAATCAGGGGCATTTTCAAATACTTTAATACCCATGTCGTTGATCATTCTAATGATGTCTTCAACTTGATCGGAATCGATAATATCCTGCGGGAGATGATCGTTAACTTCTGCAAAAGTTAAATAACCTTGTTCTTTACCTTTGGTTATTAACTCTTTAAGTCTAGATTGTGGGGCTTGATCCATTGACTAGTGTCCACCTTTTATGGCTACAAATTGAAAAATACTAAGCTGGAAATAATAGCAATAAAACGCCAAAATAGCCAGCATTAAGATATTGCAAATAAAGGCGTTCTTTAACTAAAAACCTTTATTATTGTTTACTTGTTAGCGTTATTTTATTCTTTATTTTATTATTAAACGCGTATTAGCTTAGTTGTAAGTATTTATTTATGTTGAAATTAACAACATGAATAAGCTGTAATAATGATAAAAATATAGCGTTAAATTAAAACTATAAATGTGATAAACAATTTATAAATTATTTAATAACATTTGCAGCTCTTGTTTTTCATCAGCATTAATTTGGTTTAAACGTGCTTTTTGTAATAGCTCTTCGGTTTTAAGTTGAAGAAACTGATCACATAGCTTTTCAATACTGTCTTCAAATACGGCTTCAGCAGCTTCAACTTCTACATTGTGCTGCCAACACATCAGTTTAGATAATTGCTTACCTTCAGTTGTATCACGGTATTGCTCTAGTATTTGTGCCGTTTTAATGTTCGGAGCGTTTTTACATAAACGCATCAAATCATTCAGTAATTGCACGCCAGGTAAATTTAAGTGCTGTAATATGTTTATATTATCAATAACAATAACTATATGGGGATGTTCAATTAATAAAGCAATAGCAAGTCGAACAGGTGTCACTTTATTTTCAATTTTTTTAGCTTTAGGTGCTGTACCTAGCTGATTTTGCTTTTGGGTTAATTTCGTTAATAATTGTTCACTTGCAGTACCAAAATTATTAGCCAGTTCATTGATAATAGAGTCTTTTAATATGCTATCAGGTAACTTAGTTAAATACGGCTGAAACATTTCAATTAACGTCGAGCGGCCTTCTAAAGAGCTCATGTCAACGTCAGACATTAGCTGATCGAATAAAAATTGAGACAACGGTTTTGCGTTATCTAGCATGTTTTCAAAATATGCTTGGCCTTTCTCACGTATTAACGAATCAGGATCTTCTCCGTCAGGTACAAAAACAAATTTTAATGAGAAACTGTCTCTCATCAGTGGTAGCGCATTTTGCATTGCTCGCCATGCGGCATCTCGGCCTGCGCGATCTCCATCATAACAACAAATAACTTCTTTCACCGTACGAAATAAAGTATTTAACTGCTCTTCTGTGGTTGATGTACCTAGTGATGCAACTGCGTAATCAACACCATGTTGAGCAAGCGCTACAACATCCATATAACCTTCAACAACTACTAACCGAGTTAAATTTTTACAGGCCTTTTTCGCTTCATGTAACCCGTAAAGTTCTTGGCCTTTATGGTAAATACGTGTTTCAGGTGAATTTAAATATTTAGGTGTACCATTTTCTATTACACGACCACCAAAGCCGATTACTCTGCCTCTTTTATCGTGAATAGGAAACATTATTCTGCCGCGAAAGCGATCATAGGGGCGGTTTTTATCACCTTGAATGGCCATGCCTAAATTAATGAGCTGTTGAGTTAATTCATTATTTTTAGCAAACTGGTTCATCATGCCATCCCAGTTATCGCTTATATAGCCAATGCCAAAGCGTTTAGCTGTTTCACCCGTTAAGCCTCTATTTTTTAGGTACTCTATGGCAACGTGACTATTATCACCACTTTTAAGTTGTTGTTGATAAAAGCGACTAATTTTTCCCATCAGTTCGTAGTCGGTTTTACGTTGAGCAATGGCTTTTTGCTGTTGTTGTAATTGAACGGGTGTTTGGTGGGTTTCTTCTCGAGGAACATCCATACCGTTCATAGAGGCAAGCTCTTCAATACAGTCAACGAAATCTAAACGTTCGTATTCCATTAAAAATGAAACAGCATTACCGTGAGCACCACAACCAAAACAATGATAAAACTGTTTATCACGGCTAACGGTAAAAGAAGGAGACTTTTCATTATGAAAAGGACAGCAGGCTTGATAATTTTTCCCTGCTTTTTTTAATGGTACTTTACTATCGATAAGCTCAACAATATCAGTGCGATTAATAAGCTCGTCAATAAACTCTCTTGGGATCATGCCTGCCATTTTTATTAATCAATTGCCTTAGAATTAGTATTAACTTATCAAGAGTAATGTATTTAATAAAGCGGTTAAATACGCTTTTATCATTAATTTTATTGGTAACGATTAAAAACATGAATGAAATAAGTGATTAATGTTTATCAATAAAATTAAGGTATAAAAAAACGCGCCTAAAAAGACGCGTTTTTAAATTTTCTATAGCAATTATGTCTTTAAAGCGGCTCTTACTTTACCACTTACAGCACCTAAGTCTGCTTTACCTTGCATAATAGGTTTCAGTACACCCATTACTTTACCCATGTCAGCCATTGATGCTGCGCCTACTTGAGTAATTGTTGAAGAAATTAATTGCGCGATTTCTTCATCGGTTAATGCAGTTGGTAAAAAGTCTTCTAAAGCTTTCACTTCTTCAGCTTCTTTAGCAGCCAATTCTTCACGGCCACCATTAGTAAACATAACAATAGATTCTTTTCTCTGCTTCACCATTTTGGTAATAACAGCGATAATTCCGTTGTCATCTAATACTTCTTTAGAATCAATTTCAACTTGTTTAATTGCTGATATTGCCATGCGAATAACACCAAGACGTATTTTGTCTTTAGCGCGCATAGCAACTTTCATTTCGTTTTTGAGTTGTTCTAACAGCTTCATTCTGTAGGACTCAACGTGATACTACTAAGGTAAATTAGTATAAACGAACGCGACGAGCGTTCTCACGAGAAACTTTCTTAGCAGCGCGTTTTACCGCAGCAGCTTTCTTACGCTTACGTTCCCAAGTTGGCTTTTCATAACATTCGCGACGACGAACTTCAGAAAGAATACCTGCTTTTTCACATGAACGTTTAAAACGACGTAATGCAACGTCAAATGGTTCGTTTTCTCTTACTTTAATTACTGGCATGGTGCCTATTACCTTAATATGTATCTATATAAATCGGTGTAGAATCTTAGCGAAATAACAATTAATTATGCTACTTAGCCTCGGCCTTCACCCGCTCTATTCAAAAATGGGTGGCGTATTGTAATGCGAAGAGCTGATTAAAGTAAAGATGAAATGAAGATAAAGATTAAAAGGTGGTGTAATTAACCGTACAACGTTAAAATTACTTTGAAATTTTTGAGCATATTATGCGTTTTAGTCAGTTTTGTATTTTCTAATATAGTCTGACGTTATTTTTATGATAATTCTTTTATCCAATATTATTTTTTAATAGGTCATTTTACATGCGAATTTTAGGCATAGAAACATCTTGTGATGAAACAGGTATTGCTATTTACGATGAAAAACAAGGCATACTTGCACACCGTTTATATAGTCAAATAGCCGTACATGCTGATTACGGTGGTGTAGTGCCAGAACTAGCATCGCGAGATCATGTTCGTAAAACTATTCCATTAATTAAAGCTGTGTTGAACGACGCAGGCCTAACGCCTAAAGATCTTGATGGCGTTGCCTATACTGCAGGCCCCGGTTTGGTGGGGGCATTATTAGTTGGTTGTTCTATTGGTAGAAGCTTAGCATATGGATGGAATTTACCAGCGGTGCCTGTTCATCATATGGAAGGTCATTTACTTGCTCCTATGTTAGAGGATGACGTGCCTGAATTTCCATTTGTTGCATTATTAGTATCAGGTGGCCATACAATGTTGGTACGTGTAGATGGTATTGGGCAATATGAAATGTTGGGTGAATCAGTTGATGATGCTGCTGGTGAGGCGTTTGATAAAACAGCTAAATTACTTGGTTTAGACTATCCCGGTGGCCCAGTGTTAGCAAAAATGGCTGAAAAGGGTACAGTAGGGCGTTTTAAGTTTCCTAGGCCAATGACAAATCGACCAGGCTTAGATTTTAGCTTTAGTGGCTTAAAAACTTTTGCTGCTAATACAGTTAGAAGTGAACTTGTTGAAAAAGAGTTATCAGAAGAAGCGCAAATACAAACAAAAGCCGATATTGCTTATGCATTCCAAGAGGCTGTTGTTGATACTTTAGCGATAAAATGTCGACGAGCGCTTGAACAATGTAAATTAAACCGTTTAGTGATTGCTGGCGGGGTGAGTGCGAATACATCATTACGTGAAAAACTTGAAATCACTACACGTAAGTTAGGGGGTAGTGTTTTTTACCCGAGACCTGAGTTTTGTACTGATAATGGTGCCATGATAGCTTTTGCTGGTATGCAGCGATTAAAGGCTGGCGTATTTGCTGATTTAACGTTTAAAGCGACGCCTCGTTGGCCATTAGATACATTACCTTCTGTTTAAAATACGTATTTACAATAATGAGTGAACTAGGTCGATGTATCAATTTACTGGGTATTATTACTTTGCTTTTTGATACTTTGATTTATTTTACTTTCTTGTCCTTTGACTAAACGAACAATATTACTACGATGCCTAATGATAATAAGCACTGAAATCATCATTACCGGTGCAGTATAAACCGGTTCAATTAACCACGTATAAAGCGGTGCTAGTAATACTGTAATAATCGCCGCTAAACTTGAATAATGGGTTTTTTTTATGACCAACCCCCAAGTTAAAATTAATAATAAAGCAACACCCCAACCAATAGGGAATAAAGTGCCAAAAGCGGTTGCAACGGCTTTTCCTCCTTTAAAATTAAAAAATACAGGGTACATATGTCCCAAGCTTGCAGCAATAGCAATAATGCCTAAATAGTTTGGTGGTATATCTAACTTGTATGCTGCCCAAACGGGTAACGCACCTTTTAGCACATCAAATATTAATACAGTAGCGGCTAAGTATTTGTTACTTAACCTCAGAACGTTAGTTGCGCCAGGGTTTCCTGAACCACTAGTGCGGGGATCTGGTAATCTAAACAGTTTGCACAATAAAATAGCGCTAGAAATAGAACCTACAATGTAAGCGACTATTATCATGAATAGTGTTGTGAGTATTACCATTTTACTCTCTTTTCCTAAAGTTTTTCCGTATAAATAGCGGTAATTGCCTGTTCATGTAGACTAGTTTTTATTACCTTGGAAAGGTAAACTTAGCCTATTGAATTTAAACAAGATCTGGTTAGTTTACATTTTTAGACTAAGAGGATCTTGTTATTATGTTGCTTTTTAGTCATTTACTTCTGGTCAACCATTAGTAATAGTACGTGATTATTGGCGAATGACCAACGAAAATTAGAGATTTTAATGGATAAAGTATTTATACAAGGGTTAAGCATTCAAACAACCATTGGTTTTTTTGAATGGGAAAAACAAATTAAGCAAACATTATTATTTGATATTGAATTAGCTTGGGATATTAAGCCTGCAGCTGAAAATGATGAACTTGCTAAAACACTTGACTATGCTGACATATCAGTTGAAATAGAGCGTTTCTCTAATGATAACCCTGTTGATTTGCTTGAAACATTGGCAGAGCGTTTATCGCAACACCTAATGAGCAAATATCATATTACTTGGCTATCAATTAAAATACATAAGCCGAATGCTATTCATAATGCGCAAAGTGTTGGTGTGTTTATCGAACGAGGCCGCATCACTTAATGGCTCAATTATATATTTCTCTTGGTACAAGTGTTGAAAGAGATAAATATTTAGCATGTGGTTTAACGTCATTAACTCAAGAATTTGGTAAACTTACGCTGTCATCATTATTTGAAAGTGAAGCTGTTGGCTTTAAAGGGCCTCATTTTTATAATATGGTTATTGCGGTGACAACGAAGAAAACCATATCAGAAGTTGCAATACTACTTAAAAATATTGAATTAAAGCATGGCCGTGAAGAGAACGCTAAAAAGTGCAGCCCTAGAACGCTTGATTTAGACCTATTACTTTTTGATGACTTAATTCTTTCAGAGCCTGTACAAATTCCTCGGCATGAAATTACTGAAAACGCTTTTGTATTATGGCCATTGTCAGAAGTGGCGGGTGATTTAATTCATCCTGTTTTGAAACAAAGTTATAATGAAATTTGGCAGTCATATGATAAAAATAAACAAATATTACATATAGTGCCTTTTAACTGGCATTGCTCGTCAACTAAATAACAAACATAAATACAGACTATTTAAATGGATAACAAATAATGAGCACTATTGAAGTTTTTTTCTTAGCTATTATTCAAGGGTTGACTGAATTCTTACCTATTTCTAGTTCTGCACATTTAATTTTACCTTCACAGATATTAGGCTGGCAAGATCAAGGCTTAGGTTTTGATGTAGCGGTTCATGTAGGCTCGTTGTTAGCGGTATGCTTATATTTTCGTAAAGAAGTAGGCAGCATGTTTTGTGCTTGGTTAGTAACGTTTAATAAAGAACAGCGAAGTGCTGCTGATGTAGAAAGTCAATTTAATGGTACATTAGCTTGGTGGATTTTATTTGCTACTATTCCTGCTGCCTTATTCGGTTTCTTTGGCAAAGACTTAATCGAAGAGTATTTACGTTCAGCATTGGTGATTGCAATTACGACTATAGGGTTTGGTTTGTTATTAGGTTTTGCCGATATTAAAGCTAAACAGAATGTAACACTTGAAAAGCTTGGTTTAAAAGGTGCGTTAATGATTGGTTTTGCCCAAGCGCTTGCCTTAATTCCTGGTACATCACGCTCAGGTATAACAATGACAATAGGTTTGATGTTAGGGCTTAGCCGAGAAAGTGCTGCACGATTTTCTTTCTTATTATCTATTCCGCTTATTGCAATGGCAGGTGGTTATCTAACATTAAAGCTCGTAACAGATGCACAAGTGGTTGATTGGAATGTGCTACTGCTAGGTAGTTTTTTAGCTTTTGTAAGTGCGTATGCATGTATTCACTTTTTTCTTATTTTAGTTGATAAATTGGGCATGTTACCTTTTGTCATATACCGTTTAATATTGGGCGCTGTATTATTGTTTTTTGTATTATAACGCTTTAATCATTCATTTTTATTGGTACACAGTTGACTGAGTGCCTAATTTCCAGAGAATTTATTTTATGTCTGCTAGTGTTGCTATTAACCTTGAAAATTTTCAACAAGTTGTTGTTGAAGGATCTAAAACTCAATTAGTGTTAATCGCTTTTTGGGCTGAGCAAATACCCGAGAGTGTTGAGTTAAAAGATAAATTAGAAGCTGCTACAGAAAATGCTAGTAAGCAAATTTTAATGGCAACGGTTGATTGTCAAGCCGAACAACATATTGCTCAACAGTTTGGTTTACAAAGCTTACCAACGGCAATTATTATTAAAGATGGTCAACCGCTTGATGGTGTTACAGGGCCACAAACTGATGAAACAATACAAACCTTTTTATCTAAATACTTACCAAAGCCTGAAGATACTTTATTAGATGAAGCGAAAAATGCTTTGCTTTCACAGGATATTAATACCGCCTATAAAAGTGCTTTAGCGGCGTATCAATTTGATAATACGCGTGCAGATATTAAACTTGTTTTAGCTGATGCGTCATTAGCGTTTGGTAAAGTACCTGAAGCCGCTGAGTTATTAGAAAGCATTACTATGGTTGATCAAGGTAGTGATTACCAAACATTAAAATCTAAGTTAGATTTAGCACTAGAAGCCGCTAATTCACCTGAACTACAAACACTTGAAGCTGCAGTGGCCAATGAACCTGATAATGCCGAACTTATTCAACAATTAGCAGCACAATATAATTCAGCAGGGCGCTTTGAAGATGCATTAACGATACTATTTCGTCGTGTGCAATCAGTAAGAGATGATCAAAAAAGTAAAGAGTTGTTATTAGATGTATTAAAATCATTACCTGACGGCGACGCTCTAGCTACTAAATTTAGACGTAAGTTATACACATTATTATATTAGAGCTTGTTAAGTTAATTTACTGATAACGCATGATTGTTTTAATACAAAAAAGAGTTAAACAGAATGTTGTTTAACTCTTTTTATTGTTTGCTGTTTGATCTACTTCAAATCGGCTTGTAACATTATTTATTTCAGTTTTTCTGTAAATAACTGTTTAAATTTAGCGAGTTTTGGAAGCACTAACATTTGGCAATAAGGGTTTTGTGGGTTATTACTGACATAATCTTGGTGATAGTCTTCTGCACAATAAAATGTAATAGCCGGTTTAATTTGTGTCACTATTGTATTTGGCCAACGATGTTGGTCATTTAAGTGAGTGATTGTGTCTGTTGCTATACGTTTCTGTTCTTCATTATGAAAATAGATTGCAGAACGGTATTGAGTACCTATATCGTTACCTTGTCTATTTAATTGTGTAGGATCATGTAACGCAAAAAACATATCTACAAGCGTTTGATAGCTTATAATACTACTATCAAATGTTACCTGAACCACTTCGGCATGACCTGACTCGCCCGTACAAATATCTTTGTACGTTGGAGATAAAACGTGGCCGTCCATGTAGCCCGATAATGCTTTTTCTATTCCTGAAACGGCATTAAATGCTGACTCTATACACCAAAAACATCCGCCAGCGAATGTCGCTATTTCAATTTGATTTTGCATTAACATTCTCTACTAAGTTTTAATTACACTAAAATATAACAGTTTTATGTGCTTGTTTATTCTATTGTATCCATTATTTTATTGATGATAAAAAGCGTATAATCTTTTTTATCGTAAATATTATGTCTATTCGATAGTTTCCTAGACATGCGAACACCCTATTAGGGTAAGTGAAATTATACATTATGTCATTAGATACATCATTGGCTGATACCAGCCAAGCGGCACTTGTTGAAGCCATTAATCAGATAATGCCTTTTGGTAAATATAGTGGTAGACGGTTACTCGAACTTCCTGAACCTTATTTGGTATGGTTTTATGGTAAAGGTTTTCCAGAAGGTAAGTTAGGTCAGCAACTTGCCTTAATGTATGAAATTAAGTTGAATGGTTTAGAAGGGTTATTAAAACCATTACTGCGTTAACCAGCACAATTTTTTTAATTGGTTGAAGAAAATATGGCTTATTACACTTTTATGACGATTGTCATTAAAGTGTAAAAAAACTTAAGTATCATGTGAACAACACAATGATATTTTTCTATTTCACATATCATTAAAATATTTGATTATCGTATTAGTAT
>JALZUE010000023.1 GCA_023301705.1 Alteromonadaceae bacterium
ACTTTCTACTGCGTTATCGCTTATTTATGTAGAATAACTACACATCATAAGCTCTGCCTTGTATAAAATCATCATCAATTGCTGCAAAAACAACCTCGAAAGATAAACAGCCCCTAGTAATACTTGACTAATTTACTTGGTTTTAAGATAATTAGTGTAATTAATTAAAGTAGTAGAAACGTCTATGTCAGATATATCGATACAATTTACTAATGCTGCTCCGCAAGATGCATCGGCGTTAGTTGTTGAAGAAGAAAATACAGAAGTACAAGCCTCGGCATCCGTTTCGGTTGATGAAACTGGTGTGCCAATTCAATTTACTGATGCTGCTGCTAAGCGTGTTGCAACACTTGTATCGGAAGAAGAAAACCCTGAATTAAAGTTACGAGTTTACGTGACTGGCGGTGGTTGTTCTGGTTTTCAGTATGGCTTTACTTTTGATGAAGCGGTTAACGATGGTGATATGACGATTGAAAAGCAAGGTGTATTACTTGTTGTCGATCCGATGAGTTTACAATATTTAGTTGGTGGCCAGGTTGACTACACTGAAGGGCTAGAAGGCAGTCGTTTTTTTGTAACTAACCCTAACGCAACAACGACTTGTGGTTGTGGTTCTTCATTCTCGATGTAATTTGTTCGGGTAACCATTCTATAGATTTACACAAGTTTATGATTAAATAAAGCTGGCTTTGCCAGCTTTATTTGTTTTAAGAGGACTATTTTTTACTGGTATTTTTATTGCTTAATAACTAGAGTTTAAAACAATGACGAACTATTTCCATGGGTTATTTACTTCATGGATTAATGATTTTTCTTGATAGGTCGATAGCATATATACAACTTGTTACATCGGTTATTCAGTCAGCTTAGGTGATATTGATGCGTTACTTTTTTTCATTTTTATTTTTTTCATTATTCAGTGTAACAACTAGTCATGCAGCTCAATTTGAAGTTGTGCAAATTTATACAGATAATCAATTACTCGATTTAATAAAAGAAAATAAGCATTTAAGCCAAGTTGTTCTTGATGAATGTCAACTGGTACAAGATATAGAAGCGCGCGCAACAAAAAGTAAAACCCCGTCATATCAGTTTTTATGGGGAGACATGTTGGCGTTTGGTGTTTGTGTTAAAAAAGATATTAAATTAGGGCTTTATTATATGAAGCTATCTGCTAACCAAGGCTTACCCGAAGCGTTAGAGCAACTAGGGCGTTATCATCATGTGGGTAAATTTATGCAGGTTGATGTTGATAAAGCGATTATGTTTTTACGAGAAGCGGCAATATTAGATAATTTAAAGGCACAACTTCGCCTTGCCGATATATATAACGATGGCTATGGTAGCCCATTAGATTATCCTGAACTATATAGCTTGTTACATCATTCTATTACTGATGATAAAAATACGCACAAAAAAATATCAAATACCTTAAAGCAATTAGCAAGTAAAATGCCTGATCATATTGTTGCTAAAGCAAAGCGAACTACTTATTAAATAACAATGACTAGGGGTAAGTTTTTTTGCTCAATAACGAAGCAAGGCACTTAAATTTCAACATTGAATATTGTATTAACTCTTTTAACTGAATATATAGTGTGAAGTTTATAGTTATTAATTAAAAATCAATGTATTACAAAACCCGTTAATCTGAGTTCTGGTTAAATAACGTTATAGACAAGCCAAAACTTATATATTGCTATATACTGACAAAAAAAATAGCAGAATATTCTTAGTGACCATAAACGATCCCCATGCAGCTCGCGAAGCTGAAAAATATGAAAAACCAGTTGCTAGTCGAGAACTACTTTTAGAAATTATTACTAACAGTACTCGGCCGCCTTCATTTAAAGAAATTTGTCAGACTTTAAATTACCAAGATGATAATCAAATTATTGGTATTAAGCGTCGCTTACGAGCAATGGAAAACTCAGGGCAAATTATTTTTAATAAGTTTAAGCAATACGCTGTTCCTGCAAAAGACAGTGTTATTACAGGTAAAATTATTGGTCATCGTGACGGCTTTGGCTTTTTTGCTATTGATGTGCCTAAAGGTGAAAAAAAACCAAAAGACCTATATGTTTCTTCTTATGAAATGCAACGTGTTTTTCACGGCGATATTGTTGAAGCTATTTTAGTTGATCGCACAGACAGAAAAGGTCGTAAAGAAGTTAAAATATTAAATGTCATTGAACCTCGCACTACTGCTATTGTGGGTCGTTATTACGTTGAAAATAAAGTGACATTTATTAAACCCGACGATCAAAAAATTCAACAAGATATTATTATTGCGCCAAAAGAAAATTTAGGTGCGCGCCACGGAGAAATGGTGGTGGTTGAATTAATACAGCGTCCAACGAAACGAAGCAGTGCGGTAGGTAAAGTCATTGAAGTACTGGGTGAGCATTTAGCGCCAGGTATGGAAATTGATATTGCTTTGCGTGCTCATGACTTACCTCATACTTTTTCACCTGAAGTCATGGCTGAAATTGCCTTATTAGCAGACGAAGTACCCCAAGAAGCAAAAACGCCACGTGTTGATTTACGTCATTTACCTCTAGTAACTATTGATGGTGAAGATGCGCGTGATTTTGATGACGCGGTATATTGTCAAACCAAACCTTCAGGTGGCTGGCGTTTATGGGTTGCAATTGCTGATGTTAGTTATTATGTTCGCCCTGATTCTGCATTAGACGATGAAGCTATTTCACGTGGTAATTCAGTATACTTTCCAAGCCAAGTTATCCCAATGTTGCCAGAAAAGCTTTCAAATGGTTTATGTTCATTAAACCCTCATGTTGATCGCTTATGTATGGTTTGTGAAATGACTATTAGTGCTAAAGGCAAGCTTTCTGGAAGTAAGTTTTATCCAGCAGTAATGAATTCACATGCACGCTTTACCTATACTAAAGTTGCTGCGATGCTTGATCCTGCTAAAGAAAATCATGCGCAATTATGCGAAGAGTACTCAGCATTATTACCTGATTTAATTGAGCTTAACCAAATGTATTTAGCATTGGCACAAGCACGAGAAGAGCGTGGTGCTATCGCATTTGAAACAGAAGAATCTCAGTTTCTATTTAATACAGATAAAAAGATAGACTCTATTGTGCCTTTACAGCGTAATGATGCTCATAAAATTATTGAAGAATGTATGATTCTAGCAAATGTAGCGACTGCTAAGTTTGTTTTGAAACATGAATTACCTGGTTTGTATCGTGCCCATGATAAGCCGACAGAAGATAAATATAAAAACTTTGTAAGCTACTTGTCTGAGTTAGGTTTCACCTTACCCGCGAAAGAAGCACCTGAACCAAAAGATTATGGTGAAATATTATTAGCGGTTGCTGACAGACCTGATAAAGAGCTTATTCAAACGATGTTGCTGCGTTCAATGAAACAAGCCGTCTATCAAAGTGAATGTATCGGTCATTTTGGTTTAGCGTTAGACGCTTATAGTCATTTCACTTCGCCAATTCGCCGTTACCCAGATTTAGTGATTCATCGAGTGATTAAGTCTATTTTACAAGGGCAAGAGAACAACGAAGCGAATGATGGTTGTTATAGTTATACAGAAGAAGCCGTAGTTGAATTGGGTGAGCATTGCTCAATGACTGAGCGACGTGCTGATGATGCAACACGCGATGTTTCTGATTGGCTTAAGTGTGAATTCATGCAAGATCATGTTGGTGACACGTTTAAAGGGGTTATTAGTACAGTAACTAACTTTGGTATGTTTGTTCGTTTACAAGACTTACATATTGAAGGTTTAGTACACATTACATCTCTTGGCCGTGATTATTACCATTTCGATGATGTGAGAATGTCACTTACGGGTGAAAATTCAGGTAAGAAATTTCGTGTTGGTGATGTAATAGAAGTGCAAGTGGCTGCGGTCAATTTAGATGAAAAGAAAATTGACTTAGCTTTATCAGGTACTGATTTCCATTCTAATGATGAAAAACCAAAAGCATCAAGAAAAAAGTCGAGTAAGGCAGAAACAGCAAAAAAGACGAAGTCTAAAACCAAAGAAAAAAGCAAAACGGCAGACAAAACTCATAAGAAAAAGAAACAAGACAAACCCGTAAAATCTAAAGCAAAAAAACGTAGTGCGCGTAAGCCTCGCCCAGGTAAAAATGCGCGTTCAAAAGCAAGTAAGCAAACTAAAGAATAATGGTATAAAAGTAAGTTATGGCAAAGCAAGACGAAGTAGTATTTGGTATTCACGCAATTAATTCAATGTTGAAACGAGCACCTGAGCTTTTTATTGAGTTATGGTTCATGAAAGGTCGTGAAGATGAACGTTTATTACCTATTATTAATTTAGCAAAAAAATACGGTATTGCGACTCAACTCGTGAGTCGTAAAGTGCTAGACGATAAAAGCAAAGGTGAGCAACACCAAGGTGTGTTAGCCCGTGTAATGCCAGGTAAAATTTATACAGAGTCTGATTTAGATGATATTGCTCAAGCAGCAGAAAAAAAAGTACAAACCCCATTCTTTTTAATTTTAGACGGCGTCACTGACCCACATAATTTAGGTGCTTGTTTACGTAATGCCGATGCTGCAGGTGTGCACGCAGTTATTGTTCCTAAAGATAATGCGGCAAGAATTACGGCTGTTGTACGTAAAGTCGCAGTAGGTGCCGCTGATACGGTGCCATTGGTACAAGTCACTAACTTGGCTAGAAGCATGAAGCAATTGCAAAAGTTAGGTGTGTGGATTGTGGGAACAGCAGGCGAAACAGATACCTCATTGTATGAAACTAAATTACAAGGGCCAATGGCTTTAGTGATGGGAGCTGAAGGTAAAGGCATGCGCCGCTTAACACGTGAAAACTGTGACGATATTGTTAAGTTACCTATGGCGGGTGCTGTTTCAAGTTTAAATGTGTCGGTAGCGACAGGTGTTTGTTTATTTGAAATTGTGCGTCAGCGTCTTATGTAAAAATAGCGCTTAATGTTAAATATAAAATTGATCATAGAAAATAAAGGATTATCAATGAAAAAACGTATTATTGGATTAGGTGCAGTTGTTGCAGCCGTGCTAATCGCCCCTAACTTTATTGGTTCAGTGATTGAATCAAAATATAAAGAAAACTTACTAAAAGTGGCTAATAACCCTTTTGTTAATATTGTTGAAAGTGATTTTAAACGTTCATGGTTTTCAGCAGTTGCCACCATGAAACTAACACCAGTGCAAGAAACTGAATTAAGCAGTTCATTAACCATTGATGTTGTTGATACGCTAACTTTCGGTCCTATTGTTTTTAACGAGTCAGGTATTAGCTTTAATTTAGCAGCATCGGTTGTTGATATTAAATTTCCAAAAAATACAGGTGATGTAGAAGCTCAAGAAATATATGAAGTGCTTGATATTATTGAAAAAAACTTAAGTGTTACTACGGCATTAAGTTATGGTTTATCTTATAGTACACATTTTGAATTTAATGAACTTGATAAAAGTGATGAAGAAATATCACTATTTTTTGGTGATATAAATGGCAATGTGACTATTGCTAAAGATCAAAGTGTTTCTTCTGATTTTTCATGGACTGGTTTTAAATTGATGGGCCCTGAAGAAAAAATAGATTTTGATGGGCTTACTATGCAAAGCCAGCAAACATTAGTATCGGGAGATATTTATGCTGGCAATGCTTTATTTGCTGGCACAGTGGCTGCACAGCTTCCTAAATTGTCAGTTAAGACAATTGATGATGCAGAAATACTTTCATTTGATGTACTTGAGCTTGAAGCAACATCATCAGTTAATAATAATTTAATGGATATTCATAGTAAATATCACCTTGATGCATTACATGCGCAAGGTGAAAAAGCTGAGAATATTAACCTCGATTTTACAATTAAAAATTTAGGTGCAGAATCAATTAAAAAAATGAATGACTATTTAATTGAATTATCTAAAACCGCTAATGCGCCTGCCAATCAGCAGCAAATTGCTGAAATTATGACAATGTTTGATGAGTTACTTGATAACAACCCAGAAATAAATATTGATGATTTCAGTTTATCTGTACCTGAAGGGCTGATAAAGGCTAACTTTTATTCGTCACTTGCGAGTGACTCTTTTAGTGTATTCAATCCAGCATCTGCATTAGAAGCATTAACGGCTAAAACAGAAATGCATGCGCCAAGTGAGTTATTTAACCGCTTAGGTTTGACTCCAATTATTGATATTTATGTAGGCCAAGGCTTAATTGTTAAAAGTAGTACTGAATTAAAAGCCACAGCATCTTTTGGTTCTGGTCAACTTGAAGTGAATGGTAATGTATTACCACTATTTTAATTTTCATGTATTTACGATAAAAGTAAATTGAAATATAAAAAAGCATTCAACTTTCATTGAATGCTTTTTTATTGGCCGTTTATATATTAAAACAGGGTTTGTGGTTCATTAATATCGGTGCTTGCTTTTGGTGTTGTTTTTCTCTACAATACGCGTCCTTAATTCAGCCTGAACTTTTGTTCCTTGCCTCTATACTGGTGTTTGGCTGAGCCAGCGAACGAGGCTACAACCGTAAGGAGCTCGTAATGCGTCATTACGAAATCGTATTTATGGTTCACCCTGATCAGAGTGAACAAGTACCTGCTATGATCCAACGTTATTCAGACACGATCACAGCTGCTGAAGGCACAATCCACCGTCTTGAAGACTGGGGTCGTCGTCAATTAGCATACCCAATCAATAAGTTACACAAAGCACACTACGTTTTATTAAACGTTGAAGCGCCACAGTCAGCTATTGATGAATTGGAAACTTCTTTCCGTTACAACGATGTTGTTATTCGTAACATGATCATGCGCACAAAAGGCGCGGTAACTGAAGCATCGCCTATGGCTGTTGCTAAAGATGACCGTCGTGATGAGCGCCGCGAAGTGAAAAAAGAGGTTACTCCTGCTGCTGCACCTGAAGTGAAAACTGAAGAAGCTGCTGCTGAATAATAAGTAATCTGTGACACACTCTTTTATGGAGAACACACTTGTTATTGTTGGTAGTGTGGTAAAACCACCTAAATTATCAACAAGCCCTGCGGGTTTACATCATTGTCAATTTTCAATTGAACATCGTTCAATGCAAATAGAGTCTGATATGAATCGTCAAGCATTCGTAAGAATGCAAGTAGTGGTAACCGGTGAATGGTCACAACACTTAACTCGTGAATTAACTGAAGGTATTGTAATTAAAGTGACTGGTTTTATAAATCGTCATGAAACAAGAAATGGTACGCCGCTACTTGTGTTGCATGCTCAGAAAATTGAAATGATTAATTAAGTAATTGCTATATAGCAATTATATATTAGGAGAAATCCATGTCTCGTTTTTTTAGACGTCGTAAGTTCTGCCGCTTCACTGCGGAAGGTACTACAGAGATCGATTACAAAGATGTAGCAACTTTAAAAAACTACATCACTGAAAGTGGTAAAATTGTTCCTAGCCGTATTACTGGTACTGCTGCTAAATACCAACGTCAACTTGGTCGTGCGATCAAGCGTGCTCGTTATTTAGCTATTTTACCATACACAGATTTACATAAGTAACCTAAGGGGATTTAAAAATGGAAGTTGTACTTCTTGATAAAATCGCCAAATTAGGCGGCCTTGGTGACAAGGTAACAGTTAAGTCAGGTTACGCGCGTAACTATTTATTGCCACAAGGCAAAGCAGTATTTGCTTCTAAAGAAAACGTTGAGCACTTTGAAGCTCGTCGTGCTGATTTAGAAAAACAAGCTGCTGCAACATTAACAGCTGCGCAAGCGCGTGCTGATAAGTTGTCTGCTTTAGGTGAAATCACTATCGCTTCTAAAGCTGGTGATGAAGGTAAACTATTCGGTTCAATTGGTACTAAAGATATTGCTGATGCAGTAACTGCAGCTGGCCAAGAATTAGCGAAATCTGAAGTTCGTATGCCATTAGGTACTATTCGTGATACAGGTGAATTTGAAATTGCAATTCACTTACACACTGATGTAGATACTAGCATTAAAGTTGTTGTTATTGCTGAAGCATAATAACGTTTAATGTTCAAAATACCGTATTTGGTCTTGAATCAAATACGGTATTTTTTTATCTGATTTTATTCATAATTCTTGATATGGCATTTCTTAGAAGCATTCGCTTTCAAATAACTACTATTCTTTATAGCTATTTTCATCATTTATTCTACAGACTTTCCTCTTAGTTCAGTAAATAACGGTGACATGCATTGTATTCAAATATAATTACACTTATATTACTCAATTATAGATTCATTTTTAGGCATATCAGTTGAAATTCGTAACAAATACAAAAGCAGTTTCACTGAAATACTTTAATATTACCTATGTGCTAGCAATTACGTTAAGCATAGTAATGATGTTTACATTTATTTCACAGCAACAGCGAAGTACTATTAAAGCGATTGTACCTCTTATTCAAGAGCATGCTGTTAATAGTGACTTAGACTTAGCTAAGCCTTCAGTTGATATGATGATATTAATGAAAAGTCATCGTATGGTTAATATTTACTTGAATAATGATTTATTTGTCGGTTCTGCTAATCAGGCTGTTTTTTCACACACCTATATTCGTTCTATTTTGATAAATAACGTACCAACAAGATTATCTGTTCGGTTTGTTAGTCCCCTTGTTGTTATGTTTAGTTCAGTTGCTTTTTTATTAACATTAGCACTACTTTTGTTATGTATTTTATTATTACGCCAGCGCTTAGAAGGTCAACTTGATGATAGTTTAAAAGCAGTAAGTAAAATTGATTTGTGGTCTGACAATAATCTTGAAAAGCATCAGAATCAACTTAGCACTGAACATGTTATTCGCCCTGACAATCATATTTTTGATTATATTGAAGCAATTGAAATCGAATTATTTAAAGCACGACAAGAAAAAAATCTTTTTGATCAAGAGTTGAGAGAAAAAGTACTACTTGATCCTACTACTCGCATTGGTACACAAGACTTCTTTAAAAGTCATTTAGCTGCATTACTTGAAGAGGAAGACTCTCGTGGTGCGGTGTTTCTTATTCAGTTGAAAGGGTGTGAGTTAGTACAAAACTTATACGGAGAAATACAAGCTATCAATTTATTAGAAGCGGCTATAGCGAGTATTCAAAGTCGTATTGTTAATATTCCTGATAGTTTTTTAAGCCGCCGAAGTGAGTTTGAATTAGCTTTATTGGTACCTGATTTATATGTTGATGATATGGAGCGCTTGGCTGAGCGCTTATTAAAGAATTTAATGACGTTATCGTTACCGGTAGGCGTTAATCAAGACGAGTTTTACCATTTAGGCATTAGTTATTTTAAAAATGGTGACAAGCTTTATAAGGTTCTTTCAGAAGCCGACATGGCATTACGCTCAGCACAGCTGCAAGGCCCTTCTCAATGGTTTATGTACGATCCAGGTGAAATAGCTAATGAAACAGCTATTGGGTCATTAAAATGGCGTACATTTTTAACCAAAGTTATTAAAAACCAGGCCATTGTGCTTTTCTCTCAACCGGTTATTAGTAGTTCAACCCATCAAATATTGAGCTATGAAATTTTTAGTAAAATTAAAAATAGCCGCCAGGAACTCATTAGCCCAAGAGTGTTTTTACCTATGGCAGAAAAGTGTGGATTGTCTTTGTCACTAGATTTTATGGTATTCGAACAAGTATGTGAAAAAATTATCAGTGATAAATATGAACTAACCTACAGTATTAATTTCTCATTAGATGCACTGCTTTCAAAGCAATTTAATGAAAAGTTATTAAATAAGTTAGCTAAAAACTCTAAACTTGCCGCTTGTTTAATTTTAGAGATTAGTGAATATCATTTAAAAAGTCGAAAAAATGAATTATTACCTACTTTATACCGTTACAAGCAACAAGGCTTATCTTTATTGGCAGATAAGGTTGGACAGTATGTTGAAAATGCAAAATATTTAGAAGAGTGTCATATCTCATTTATTAAGTTACATCGTAGCATTGTACTAGATATTGATAAAAAGCCTGAAAACCAAGTGTTTGTGCAAAGTTTAAAAGTAGTGTGTGAATCACTAGGCATTCAATTGTTTTCAGTAGGTGTAGAAAATGTTGATGAATGGTTAACATTAAGAAAAATGAATATCGATGGTGGCCAAGGGCATTATTTTGATGAGCCGATTCCTCAAATATCAAATAATTAAACTTTAACGTAATAAAAACTTAGCAAAATACTTTTATAGTGAAAGCGGTGTACTTAATCGACTCTGTTCAACTAAACCGTTTAATCCTTGCAAGCCGCCTGTGTGTAATAATACAATCGTCTGACCAGCAGTAAAATAGTCATTCGCTATTAAATCTAGTAAAGCTAGTACCATTTTACCTGAATAAACAGGTTCAAATAAAATGCCTGTTTCTTGTGAAAACTGATAAATTTTTTGCTCATCTTCTTTGGAAAACTTAGCATAACCTCCTCTGTGAAAATCCTTTAATAACTGCCATTTTCTATTTGAGGGAGATGCTACAGTATTAGTTTTGTTAAGTAACGGCTGCATTTGTTGTTGTATATGGTCTGCTTCTTTTAAAACAGCAATACCTAATAGTTCGTGTTGTCCTCTATCTGCATTAATTAGTCCTGAAAATGTGCCGCCACTGCCAACAGGTAAAATAAGCGTATCGTAATTTAATTGTTGATTTAACTCTGTTATAACTTCGCCAACACCAGGTAAAGCAAGTGTGTTACTTCCTCCTTCCGGAACAATAAAATAATTGACATATTGTTGCTGTAAATCAGCGAGGTATTCGGCATTATTACGTAAACGATAAGTTTTTCTATCAACAAATTGACAATTCATACCCCAGTTAATTGCTTGTGAAAGGGTTGAGTTTTTTTGATAGTGTTGTTCACCACGAATAATACCAATTGATTTAATACATTGTTGTTTCGTTGCATAGGCTAAGGCATGAATATGGTTAGAATAAGCCCCACCAAAACTTAAGATACCTTCGTAGCCTTCATTTTTTGCATATTCGATATTATATTTTAGCTTTCGCCACTTGTTACCTGAAATTATAGGGTGAATTAAATCATCACGTTTTATGTGCACGTTGAGTTTTCTTTTAATGAATAATTGATGATTAATTTTTTGAACAGACGAAATAAAAGTCATATAAACAACAGTTTGTGAAGTTTTTTTTACTTAAAAACTTGCGAGTTTGAATGAATAAGCCATACTAAATTTTACGAACAGTATATTTCGCTTACAGTAATAAACACTATTATGACGATAATGACCAATTTGACAAAGCTCTTTAGAAAAAAAGCGCCTAAAAACCAGTTAAGTATTATTATACAATCAGAAAATGTTCGATATGGGTACTTTCCTTCAGATTTTACTAAGAATATACACAATAAGCCTGTATTTAATACTATCAGTGTACATAACGAAAATATTATAAATGCATTAACACAGTTAAAAAGTTTACCTATAGAGCAAGCATGTTGTGACTTTATTCTTTCATCTAAACTTTATTCTATTATTCAGGTAGATAAACCTGCATTGCCAGATAATGAATTAAGTGCAGCACTCACTTGGCAAATAAAAGATCTCGTGCCAATTGAACCTAGTGATATGGTTATCGACTATTTCGATGCACCTACGCTGGCAGGTGTTGAAAAAATCAATGTTGTTTGTGCTTCTGAGCAAAAATTAAAAAGTTATATTGAACACATTATTCACGATAAAATGTTCATTAATCGCATTATTCCTGAAGAGTTTGCGTTTGCTGAACTCATCACTAAAAGTAAAGATGCAACATTATTACTTTGTCAGCAGCCAAATGAAGACTTAATGATATTAATTGTTAAAAACGGACAATTATTTTCATACCGACGAATTAGAGCTACGGCTAATATTAGCTTGAGAAGTGTTGATGAATTAAGTGCTGGTTTAATTGATAATTTAAGCATAGAAATGCAAAAGTCGATTGATTACTTTGAGCGACAGCTTAAGCAATCACCAGTAAAAATGATAAAGGTCTTAATACCCATCGAAAAAGAAAGCTTTATTGCGCGTAAGTTATCAGAAAACACATTATTACCAGTAGAGTTATTATCGTTGCCACATCCTTTTAATGGTAAACGTGAATTTGCTATGACAATGTTGGCATTATTTGAAAGAAAGTTGATTGATGATGCCGAAGTAGAGAAGGTCATCGCTTAATGATTCAACCTCAAGAAATTGCTGTTAATAATAATACCAAGTATACGGTAAATTTATTTCATAAAAATTTACTGCCTAAAAAGCCATTTATTAATTTAACTAGAGTTATTGTTTTTTGGTTTTTCATTTTGTGTTGCACTTTGGCTTGGGCTTTTTATCTTTCAGTTCAATCTAGTGATTTGTTGATTGAGCAGAAAAAACTTAGCACTCAAGAAAATGAATTAAAGCAACTCTCTTTAGAGTTAGAAAACAAGATAAAAAACAGTAAGCTTGATCCGATACTTCAAAATAAATTATCTGCTATAAAGATGTTAATAGCTAATAAGCGAGGCTTACATGCACATTTAACCAATGTAAAAAGTGTTAATAGCCAGGGGTTTTCAAGTGCAATGACTGAGTTATCTAAGTATCACTATAAAGATATTAGCCTTCAACAATTTAGTATTTTACCTGATGGTATTACATTTACAGGTTTAGCCAAAAGCCCCGAAGCTATTCCTTTATGGTTAACCGGTTTCGAAAAGTCTGATTTTTTTTCAGGCAGAAAATTTAGTCAATTATCTATGTCAGAGAATGAAAATCAACAAACTGTTTTTAGCATTAGTGCATTGATAAAGGCGAATAACGAACAATGAAGCAACAATGGCATAATATTAACGATAAATTTGATCAACTAACACCAAGAGAAGTGTGGTTGATTATTTTAACCGGTGTTGTTGTTTGTATTGTGCTGCCATTTATGTTGTTTATTACTAATTATGACGAACAAATTAAAAAAAACCAGCGCAATAACAAGGTACTGGTTAACAACATTAATGATTTAAATATACAAGTGAATACATTGTCTTCAGCTGTTGGCGAAAATGCAAATATAAAGCTCAAAGCTGATATTCAACAGTATGAAAAAAGAATTGCTAATATTAATGATGATTTGTTAGAACTCTCTGAATATTTGATTAATCCGAAAGAAATGCGTAGTGCTTTATTATCTGTATTGACGTTACAAAAAGGGGTGTCGTTAACCTCGTTTGAAGTTTTACCTATTGTTAATGTCTTTTCAGTTGATGAAACTAGTGACAAAAGTAATGTTGAAGATAACGCAGTACCTGAAGCTAATATAGAAAAACCTTTAGGCTTATATCAACATACTATAAGAATGACGTTACATGGTGAATACTTTAAGTTGAGAGATTACTTACTGAAATTAGAAGGTACGTCTTGGTTGTTTTATTGGCAACAATTTAACTATCGATTGATTGAGCACCCTGAAAGTGAATTACGAATTGAAATTTACACATTAAGCAGTGAAAAGGAGTTTGTTGGTGTATAAGTTGTTCACAATGTTTTTTTTAATATCATTTTTTTCAGCTGCTGTTGGTGCTGAAGTTGACCCAACTAAGCCTTTTACTGGTAATAAATTAAGCAGTTTAAGCAATAGTAATGTAGTTCAAGAGCAACTAAAACTTGATTCTATTATTCATGGTAAAAACGTACATACTGCCGTGGTGAATGGTACGTTATTAAAGGTGGGTGATACTATCGGAGAATATACCTTGACGAAAGTTAATGATAAAAGTGTTGTTTTAAGCTCAGACGATGAAAATAAAGAGTTAACTATTTTTTCTCAAATATTGATTAAGTGACAGATGAAAGTATGAACTTATCTCGCAATAAAAACCTAAAATTTTATGTCTATTCGTTAATTTTAATATTAACGGGGTGCCAAACTGTACCAGATAAGCCTGCCGATATTATTAATGAGCTTGATGACGCACTCAATAATAAAGCATTGACTAAGCAAAGAGCTTTAACGGCTATTCCTAATGCAGTTCAACAAGATCTTATTCACCACAATATAGCACAGGCTAGGCATGGTTTACTTGAAGAAAAGCGCTTGGAAGTGTCAGCAAATAATGTTGCAGCTAAAGATTTTTTTGCTGCATTAGTTGAAGAGTCACCTTACAGTATAATTGTTCACCCCGATGTTAGTGGTAATATCACTGTGAATTTAAAAGATATTACTGTGATTGATACCTTGAATGCGATTGAAACGCTTTATGGTTATGACATCAAGCTCACGGGTAAAATTTTTCAAGTATACCCATCAGGTATTCGTACTGAAACAATAGCACTCGATTATTTATTTATTAAACGAGGAGGTACTTCTAATACCTCAGTTAATTCTTCAGGTGTTACCGATGAAGACTCAGGAAGTAATAGCTCTTCTAGTAATAACAATTCTTCTAATGGTAATAACTCAAGTAGCAGTGGCTCATCAAATAAAAGTGGCGTGAATGTTTATACCGAAAATGAGTCTGACTTTTGGACTGAGCTAGAAAATTCATTAACCTCATTAATTGGTACTGATGATGGCCGAGTTGTCACCATAGCACCCCAAGCAGGCTTGGTTACTGTGAAAGCTTATCCTGCTGAAATTAAAGCCATTAAAAAGTTTTTAAAAGCGTCACAAGAACACCTACGTAGACAAGTTATTATTGAAGCTAAAATTTTAGAAGTAACATTAAATGATGATTATCAGCAAGGTATTCGTTGGGATCAAATAAGCAGTAATATTAACAGTACAAGTTTAGTTTTTGGCCAAACGGGTAATATAGCAAGTAATATTATCAGTTCAACTTTTGGTGGTGAAAGCACTATTACTGTTAATAATGACGATTTTTCTGGCGTGATTTCGTTTTTGCAAACACAAGGTAATGTACAGGTGTTATCAAGCCCTCGTATTACTGCAACCAACAATCAAAAAGCGGTGATTAAAGTTGGACAAGATGAATTCTTTGTCACAGAAGTATCAAGTACTACGACAACAGGTACGGCAACTACCACCACACCTGAAATTGAATTAACACCTTTCTTTTCAGGTATTGCGTTAGATGTTACTCCGCAAATAGATGAACATGGAGAAGTTATTTTACATGTACACCCGTCTGTAACTGAAACAGCAGAGCAAATCAAAACAATAACGATTAATGATGAAGACTTTAGCTTACCTTTAGCACAATCAAATATTCGTGAATCTGATAGTATTATTCGAGCAAAGTCAGGTGAAATTGTGGTGTTAGGTGGCTTAATTGAAAGTAGAAAAGTTCATGAAGAGTCTAAAACACCATTGTTAGGCGATATTCCATTTGTTGGGGAATTGTTTAAAAGTAAAAGTGAATCCACGCAAAAAAGTGAGTTAGTTATTATGTTAAAGCCTATTGTGACAGGGCATGATGCTTGGCAAGAACAATTACAAGATGCTCGAGACTTGTTAAAACAATGGTTTCCTGAAGAAAAGTAACGTATGTATTTATATCACTTTGGGTTAAGTGAATTACCTTTTACACTAACACCAAATACACATTTTTTTCTTGGCTTAGCCCCTCATAATGAAGCGCTGGCGGTGTTAACTACGGCATTAAAAACAGGAGAGGGTTTTATTAAAGTTGTTGGTGAAGTAGGTACAGGGAAAACCTTACTTTGTCGTAAACTGTTAAATGAAATACCCGAACATTTTGTTACCGCTTATATACCTAACCCATATTTAAATCCTGATGAATTACGCAGAGCTCTTGCTGTTGAATTGGGTATCAAGCAAGCACAGCGTATGTCTACGCAGTTATTAAGTCAACGAATTCAAGAGCGCCTATTAACACTACATAGCGAAGGTCACTCTGTGGTGCTTATTCTTGATGAAGCACAGGCTTTACCTGAAGAAAGCTTAGAAGCACTTCGATTGTTTACGAATTTAGAAACTGAAAGTAGAAAGTTATTACAAGTTGTTTTATTTGCTCAACCTGAATTAGATGAACGTTTAGCAACGAAAAAATTTAGACAATTGCGTCAACGTATTACTTTTTCATATACATTACGAGCAATGACAACTGCAGAAGTTGAACAATATATTACACACCGCTTACATATTGCAGGTTATAAGGGCGCAGCTTTATTTCAGAAAAGCATTGCCAAAGTCATAGCCAAAACCAGTCGAGGTATTCCTCGATTAGTGAACGTTATTTGTCATAAAATTTTAATGCTATGTTATGGCGAGGGTTGTTATCAAGTGACAGCGAAACATGTTGTAGCTGCAGCAAAAGATACTGAAGATACCATACCACCTAAACGCTGGTTGTTCCCGAGTGTTGTTAGTGTAAGTCTTAGCTTTATTGCGTTAACGGTAATCTATAGTCTATATGGAGTAGGCTTATGAGCGTGATTAACCAAATGCTAAAAGATTTAGATAAACGCACAGAGCCACAAGCATCTGTTAATGTACATGTTGAACCACCAGTAAAAAAAACATCAACGTTAGTGGTGATTGTTATGACTGTATTGGTGATGCTTTTATTAACTGGCGGTGTATTGTATTTTTGGGGCTTATATCAAACAGGTACATCATTAAAACAAAATATTACACATGAGCATATCGATCAAAAAGTAATACTAGCAAGCGAAAAAAATATTGAAGTAACACCTGTACAAATAAAAGCTGAAACTCCAAATCTCACTTTAAACAAGACTCAAAATAAGCCATCAATAGTGCATCAAAAAGTTAATCAGTCTCAAAAGTCAGCACCTTTGCCTGCTAGTGTTACTAATGCAGCAAAGCAAATTACTGATAAAGAGCTTGATGAAAAAAGTGAAGAAACAAATAAGGCGTTAGCAAGTGATGTTTTATCGACTAACGTTGAATTAAAAAATCAAAATAGCTTTCAACAGCCAAACATTGAAAGTAGTAATAACAAAGTTAATTATCAAAACCAAACACCATCAAGTTTGTCTATTACTCGTAAAAAGTTATCACCTAAAGAATTAGCCTCTCAAAAAATGGCGAATGCAGAAAGAGCTATTGCAGAAAATAATCTAGCGTTAGCAGAGAAATTATTTGAAGATGTTTTATTGATTATGCCAACGCATGACATTGCTCGACAACAGTTATCAGCATTACTGTTTGGACGAAAAGCCTATCAGTCAGCCATTAATATTTTACAACAAGGTATTATTAGTTCGCCTAATAACGATACGTTTAGGTTAATGAAAGCCAGAATTCATTTAACGGTAGGGCAAACAGAGCAAGCATTTGATGCCCTAATACCGTTAGCCGATATTTTAAATAGCGAATATCAATCAATACTTGCGAGTAGTGCACAACAAATTAAAAACTTTGATGCTGCAATCAAATCGTATTCAATACTCACCAAGCTTGAACCACAACAAGGTCGCTATTGGCTAGGGTTAGCAATAGCTTATGACAGTAATAGTCAGTTTAACGAAGCTATTAAAGCTTACCAGCAAACAATTGAGCAAGGTGGCTTATCTAATGCTGCATTTAACTTTGCTCAACAGCGCTTAGCTGAATTAGGAGAATAGTATGGTTGCCCCCAAATTAAAGATGCGCCTTGGTGATTTACTTGCACACGAGCAAGTAATAACCGATGAACAGTTAATGGAGGCATTAAATAGTCAAAAAGTGACTGGACGAAAATTAGGTGATAGCTTAATTGAACTTGGCCATATTACAGAACGGCAATTATTAGAGTTTTTAGCTCAACAGCTTGATGTTCCTTTTTTAGATATTAGTCAGCGACGAATTCCAAATACTATTGCCGCATTATTATCAGAAGTACATGCTCGTCGATTACATGCGTTAGTGATTGAAGATAAAGGTGATTCAGTGTTAGTGGGCATGAGTGACCCAGCTGATTTAGCTGCATTGGATCAGCTTGAATCCTTGCTTAGTCCAAAGCGTATCGAGCTTGCTGTTATTATGGAATCGCAACTTTTTAATGCCTTTGATAGTTTATATCGACGTACGGCTGAAATAGAAAATTTTGCTAGTCAATTAGAAGATGAATACGAAGAAACAACAGACTTTGATTTAGGCAGTTCTCTTTCAGGTGATAGTGGCGATGCAACCGTAGGTAAACTATTACAATCAGTATTTGAAGATGCAGTACAGATGAGAGCATCAGATATTCATATTGAACCAGATGAACGTCAACTGCGTATTCGTCAGCGTATTGATGGCGTACTTCAAGAAAATATATTAAAAGAAAATAAAATAGCGTCTGCTATGGTGCTGCGTTTGAAATTAATGGCAGGCTTAGATATTTCAGAAAAACGTTTACCACAAGATGGTCGTTTTAATTTAGTTGTTAAAAAGCATAGTATTGATGTACGTATTTCAACCATGCCTGTACAACACGGCGAATCGGTGGTTATGCGTTTACTTGATCAGTCAGCTGGTTTGTTATCGTTAGACGAAACGGGTATGCCTGCTGAAATAGTTGCTCGGGTTCGTAACCAAATATCACGTCCACACGGTATGGTATTAGTCACAGGGCCAACCGGTAGTGGTAAAACAACGACCTTATATGCTGCATTAAGTGAGCTTAATCAATCGAGTAAAAAAATTATTACCGCAGAAGATCCTGTGGAATATCGAATTTCTCGCATTAACCAAGTACAAGTAAATAGCAAAATTGATTTAACATTTTCGAGTGTATTACGTACTGCATTGCGCCAAGACCCCGATATTATTATGGTCGGTGAGATGCGAGACCAAGAAACCGTAGAAATTGGTTTGCGAGGTGCATTAACTGGTCATATGGTGCTATCTACGTTACATACTAATGATGCCATCACGAGCGCATTACGTTTACTTGATATGGGCGCTGCTGGTTTCTTAGTGGGAAGCTCATTGAGAGCTATTGTGGCACAGCGTCTAGTAAGAAAAGTTTGTAATAATTGTCGGCAGCCTTATGAACCCTCAGAACATGAAAAAATGTGGTTAACCAACTTAGCAGGCTCTGAAACTGATAATGCAAGCTACCAAACAGGTAAGGGGTGTTCTTCTTGTAATTATACTGGCTACAAAGGTCGAGTTGGTGTCTTTGAACTGCTTGAGATGAATGAACAAATGATGGCAGCTTTAAAGAATGACAATACCGAAAAGTTCACCCTACTGTCTCAGCAAAGCCCTACGTTTAGACCATTAGCATTAGCGGCACACGACTATGCCTTAACCGGAGTTACTTCTGTAGAAGAAGTGTTACGTTTGGTTGAAATGATTGATGTTGCTGGCGGAGTATAATCATGCCGACATTTTCTTACATTGGTCGAAATACTAAAGGTCAACGAGTGACTGGCACTTTGAGCGGTGCAGATGAAAATGTGATCGTTAAACAACTCAGTAACCAACAAATAATTCCGGTATCTATTGAACTCAACAAAGATAAAAAATCATCAAACATTAGTGATATTAATATCAATGATTTATTAGGGTTACAAGAAATCCCTCTTGATGATTTAATTATTTTTTGTCGACAAATGTATGCATTAATGAAGTCAGGGGTACCTATTTTACGCGCGATTAATGGCTTATCAGAATCGTCAAATTCAGTTAAATTGAAAAAAGCATTAGCTGAAGTTGGTAGCTCATTAGAGGGCGGTTTTACTTTATCATCGGCATTAAATCAGCATAAAAAACTGTTTACACCATTATTCATTTCATTAATTCACGTTGGCGAAAATACAGGGCAACTTGATCATGCTTTTCTAAAGCTTGCTAGCTACTTTGAACGTGAATTAGACACCCGCAAACGTATTAAAACAGCATTGCGTTATCCCACACTTGTCATGATATTTCTTGTGGCTGCAATGGTGATATTAAATATTTTCGTTATACCTTTATTTTCAGGTTTATTTGCTCGCTTAGGTTCTGATTTACCGATAACAACTCAAATATTGATTGCCAGCTCTGACTTTTTTATTAACTTTTGGCCTCATATGTTGGTTGTTTCTTTAGCCTCATATATTGGCTTAGTTCAGTATTTAAAAACTGACAACGGTAAGTATCATTGGGACAAATTAAAAATAAAATTACCCATTGTGGGCACTGTTATTGAACGTTCTATTTTAGCGAGATTTTCACATAGTTTTGCCATTGTTTTAAAAGCAGGAGTACCAATGACTACTGGCTTGAACTTAGTTGCAGAAGCTGTTGATAACAGTTACATGGAAAGTAAAATTATCGCAATGAGAAAAAGTATTGAAACAGGTGAAAGCTTACTTCGTTCAGCGGTTAGCAGCCAACTATTCACGCCTCTAGTGTTACAAATGGTCGCAGTGGGTGAAGAAACAGGTCGAATAGATGAGCTATTAGAAGAAGTTGGTGATTATTACGAGCGTGAAGTCGATTACGATTTAAGTATGCTAACCGCACGAATAGAACCTATTATGATTGTGATTGTTGCGGCTATGGTGTTGTTATTAGCACTGGGTATTTTTACACCAATGTGGAATTTAACTTCTGCCTTACAAGGTAAGTAGCTTATATGAGTCAAGCATGAGTGATTATAATCAATTACCTTATAAAAAAAGTAATAGCGCAAATCGCTTCATAGTCGTTATTCTTATTATTAGTATTCTAATGGCGGTATTTTTAAACTTTATTTTTAGCTATGAAAAGTCGATTGAGCAAACAGGATTTAAAGCTATATCAGCTTATTTTACCGATAAAATTTTGGTCGTTAAAAGCCAATGGTTAATGTTAGGAAAACCTGAAAGCGTTAAACTAAAAGTCACTGAGAAAAACCAACCATCAGAAATAAGCATTTACGTTAATCAATTAGGCTGGGTTGACTCAAGCCAATCAAAAAATGTATGTGAAGATATTTGGTTGAGTGTAATGGAAAAACCGTTAACGTTTTTTAATGAGCCAATTAAAGCCACTTTGATAAAGAATCAGCTGATAAAAAACAACAATGAACATGCTAGCCGCTTTTGGGGGCATTATTGTCGATACAGTACTCAAGATGGCAGATATTTTGATTATGATAGTCACATAGGCAGTGTTATTTTAGCGAATGAATAACTGTTTTATCAATTAATGATAAATATTTTGCATATACCTGTTCACATTCTTGCTTTTTGACAAATTTATATCATATTTAAATAACATCAAGCTAAGCTATTGAAATAATAATTTAATTTTGAGCCAACAATATTAAATTATTCACACTGCAACATTGAGGCATAAATGAAAAAGCAAACAGGTTTTACGTTAATTGAGCTCGTTGTTGTTGTTGTTATTTTGGGTTTACTTGCTGTGACTGCAATTCCGAGGTTTATTGATTTAACAGATCAAGCAAGAGAAGCAAATATAGAGGGTATGGCAGGTGGCTTTGCTAGTGCTATTTTACTTGCTAGAGCACAGTGGGAAGCTGACGGGCGACCTGACGACGGCACAGATAATATTGTCTCGTACGACGGCACAATACTAAGACTTACAAATGAAACGTCTGTTAACAATACCACTGATAATTCAGCCAACGACAATACTACTATAGGCATTCGCCCGGGGTATGTAGTTGGCTTAACTGACGGTTCAAATCTAGTGAATTTTGATGAAAGCAACTGCCTAGAAATATGGAGTAATATTTTACAACAGCCTCCTATAATTTCTTCATCAATTACCGATGTAAATAATGATGATCTAAATGTGCAATATTTTACCGATACCATTACCAATGTGGGTGTCTCAGGTAATGATATATGTGCTTATTATTTAATTGAAACGCTTTCACAAGATACTAACGGCACTTTTATTTCTCCTAATGGCAGCTTAACGGTAGGAAATAACTTTAGTTATGACCCAGCTAATGGCTCTGTTGCGATAGCAATAAATCAATAATTTATAACATGTTCTATGCTTGTATTACTTAAGTTTAGGATAATCATGTCACTTAATAGTTAAGGAACACATATGAAAAACGTTAATCAACAATCAGGCTTTACACTTATTGAGTTAGTGGTGGTGATTGTAATTTTAGGTATTTTAGCGGCTACTGCAGCACCTAGGTTTATTAATTTGCAAACTGATGCACAAACTGCCGCATTAGAAGGCGTTCAGGGTTCAATACAAAGTGCTTCTAACTTAGTTTATAGTCGAGCATTAATAAGTGGTACAGCAGGCGCGAATGACACTATAACTACTTTTAATGGTAATGTTATTGATACGATTAATGGTTATTTATCTAGTTCTGATGCAGTACAAGCGGCAAGTGGTATTCAAGGCCCAGGTTCTGTTGCAAGTTTACGTCTTATTATGGATATTCAAGGATTCGATATTACCCTTGAAACCATCGATGGCAACAGTTATATCATTGTTGTGCCTGAAGATGGAGCCGTACCATCAGATATACCTGCAGATAATATACCTACAAATGATGATAATTGCTTTGCATTTTATTTAGAGTCTGCGGGTATAAATCAGGCTCCTACTACAGGTGTTGTAGATTGTATTTAATTAGATAAATTTATAGAGTTTTTATAATAAAGGAGAGTTTGCTCTCCTTTTTTTAGCTGTAATTTTTAATTTATATTTTTACATTAACCTTCATTACTTAACATTATTATATTTGTGGTAGACAGATATGAAAAAGTCGTACGGTTTTACTATTATTGAATTAGTGGTAATTATTATTTTATTAAGTATTTTGGCTGCTAATGCTATACCCAGATTTACCGGTTCAAGCACGGTAGAGCCATATACATACCGAGCGCAACTCATTGCGGCACTTCGTTTAACTCAGCAACGAGCTATGCAGCAAACAACCCCACAACAGCAAACTAATACCAGCGCAAATATTACTAATTTTTGTCATCAAATCGTGCTTGATAATATACAAGCGAGGTACGGTATTCCTGACAGAACAGACTGTACTGTTACTACATTTGCCAATAATTGGCAACCTGATGGTACTGGCGCAGAAGTTGAAAGTAGTCAAAACATTACATTTTCATTAGTTAATTCGATCGGTAACGCCGTGAATAACCCTGCAACAATTCAATTTGATAATCTTGGTAGGCCTTTGAATACCAGTAGTAATAGTTGTCAAAATGGCTGTGAAATTGAAATTTCTGGTGATGAAAATATTCGTATAAGAATAGAGTCTGAAGGTTATATTCATGCTATTTAAGTTATTGTCTTTATCTTCAAATACCATGATGGTGACCAAACGAAATGTAATACGTGGCTTTACCTTAATTGAAATGATTATTGGTTTGTTAGTGTTTGCTATTGCTTTGTCATTAGTGACAACTTTATTAATACCAGCAGAAGAAAACAGCGTAGACCAACTTCACCAAGTCAAAGCGGCTCAATTAGCAAAAGCATTACTGAATGATATTCTTAATCGATCATTTGATGAAAATTCAGATCGAGATGGCGGTATTTATCGTTGTGGCGAAGATAAAGATCGTGACGGTACAACTGATTTAATCACAGAGAATTGTACGAGTGAGGCTAACTTTGGCACTGATATAGGTGAAAATACGCGCAGTGATTATGACGATGTCGACGATTTTAACGGTTTTTCTACTTTAGTTACAGCAACAGATACTGCGTTAGATACTAGTTATAGTGCTTTTCAATTATCGGTTAGTGTTGAGTATGCAGGAATAGAAATTAATTCAGCCTCAAATTTAAGTGCAAAACGTATTACGGTGAATGTAACCACCCCCTTAAATACAAGTATTCAATTTTCAGCTTATAAAGGGAATTATTGAAATGAACCCTTCGACTAAGGTAACTATAAAAGGTTTTTCAAAACAACAAGGTTTTACGCTAATTGAATTAATTGTGGTTATTGTTTTGCTGGGAGTAACATCGGTAGGTATCGCTCAAATTTTAAGCTTAGGTACCCAGAGCTACGTCAATAGTGTTGAGCGCGATCAATTAATGAATAGTGCCCGTTTTGGCATTGAGCGGCTTAATAGAGAAATTTCTGCTGCTTTACCTAACAGTGTAAGAAGCTTTTCTGTAAGCGATAATGGTAGTAATGTTGAGTGTATAGAGTTTGTTCCGATTTTAGCAAGCTCTACCTATTTAGATTTTACTAATTTAGCGACTAATCAATTTAATGTGGTTGAGTTTAACGATGCTCAAGGTAATTTAGGTACATGTACTGAATCATGTGGAAATGTTGCTATTTATACTTTATCGAATGATGATGTTTATGTTGATCCAGAACAAACTTCAGGTCAGTTATTCTCTGTTGATGAAATAACCTTAACGGCCACCGACAATCTTTTGCAAGTGACGCTAAACAATAATGTAACTGTAGAAGCTTTATCACCAACAGATAGAGTATTCTTTATAAACCAACCTGTTCGCTATTGTATGAATAATAGTACTAATGAGCTTTTTCGTTTAACAGGATATGATATTGCTACTGATTTAACTGTTTCAGTTTCACCTAACAACTTAACCGGTACGTTAATGGCAGAAAATATTATTGATGCTAATTTTAATATACAAAGTGCATCATTAACGCGTAATGCAATTGTATTAGTTGATTTAACGTTTCAAAGTAATATTGACAGCAGTGAAGTTATTCCTTTTAGTCAAGAAATTGCAATATTGAACACACCATAAATTTGATTTGAATTAACTCTTGGATATTAATCTTGTGAAAATGATGAATAAAAAACAACAGCAAGGTTCTATTTTACTCTTAGCCATTATGATTATTTTAATTTTTTCAGTTGTGGGGTTAGCAATTGTAAAAACGCAAGAAACAACTGGTGAAACAATTGCTCAAGAAGTATTAGGTACACGAGCATTAATGGCAGCAAGATCTGGGTTGGAAGCGAATTTAAGTAATATATTTCCTTTAATAGAGCAAACTGGTGATTGTAATGATCAGGCTTTAACCTTTAATGCACCTGGTTTACCCAATTGTACAGCGACAGTGACTTGTAACGTTTATGCAACGTTAAACTCTATTAATTACTATCGCGTACAAAGCACAGGGCAATGCGGTACAGGAGCTATCGAAGTAAACAGTACGAATATAGTGTTAAGTAGTCGAACTCTTCAAGTAGAAGCACGAACTGTTGAAAGGCAATAATCATATGGTCGGTGCAACGATAAAACATAAACTAATGGTGATTCACAGAGCCTTTAGGAGGAATGCATGTTTTTAATGAGATTTAAGTTATTAATCATAGGCTTATTTTTTTTATGTAGTCACAGTGCTTTTGCAATTTCTCAATGTGAAGATGTTTTTCCTGCTGTTACGGCTGAATACGATACTGAGGTTGCTGGTACACAGCTTACTTTGCCAAATTTTCTAAGTAGTAGCGGTGCTAACGGTGATGTAGGCACTGACATTGGTGGTAATTTAGTTGTTAGAGAAGGTGACTATAGAGCTATTCTTGTAAGACCTAACGTTAGCCTAACCTTCACCGATAGTGGTGGGTTATATAAAGCAGATAGTTTAGAAATAAGAAGTAATGCTAGGGTCGCCTTTGCTGCGGGTGATTACTTTTTTAGTAGCTTTACTATGTTAGAAGATAGTGAATTATTCATTTTTGGTTCAGGTACTGTACGAATTTATGTTGAAAACAACCTAATACTCGAAAGTGAAGTGGCGATTAACGATGACGAAAACCCATTGTTACTCTTAGTTTACGGTAACGTAATGGCTAATGATGCAACCGATATTCGTTTTAATGGCTTATTGTATGCTCAAGAAAGCATTAATATAGGTAATAGTATTGATATTGATGGCGCTTTTACAGCGTTAAATGTAAATTTGATAAATCCTGAAATATTAAGTTATGAAGACGACTTTTTAAGTGAAATTGATTTTAATGGTACCTGCGAAACATCTACTTTAAATACTGACGGTGTGTTACTAGGTTATTACCCTTTTGAACAAGCTAATTTAACGGCGAATATTATTGATGTTAGCGGTAATGACAATAACGGCATAAATAATGGTGGCACAATAACACCAACAGGGCGCTATTGTAGAGGGTTTAACTCTAATGGTAGTAATACTTCAAACATCACTAATAATGCATTTTCAACAGGTATTGATTTAGATGATAGTGTAGGTATTGAGGGGACGATTAGCTTTTGGTATCAAGCAAATAATGATTGGGGTGATACTACACGTACCATATTTGATGCTTCTTCTATTAATGATGAAGGTGATGAAGATGATAATACCTCTTTTTATTTAAGTATTACGCAAGAAAGAGTGTTGAGTTTTCAATTTGAAAATAGAGATGATAGAAACTTTATTATTGAAGAGGTGTTACCAATAGGTGTGGGTGACAGTGGTGATTGGCATTACCTTTCAGTGACATGGAATTTAAGGAATGACATATTTCAACTTTATATTGATGGCGATTTATTCATAGAACGTTCTGAAAATAATGACGGCGAAGATTTCGATACGGATAGAAATTTTGGCGAATTAGGTAATCTTATTTTTGGTGATAATGCGACTACATCTATTCACGATAGCCCCTTTACATCTGCTGATGGTAACTTTGATGAAGTTCGTGTTTACAGTGGTGTACTCACAGAAAATGAAATTCAAAATGATATGAATGATGTTAATTGTATTGATCATTATCAAATTCATCATGATTTAACCGGTTTAACGTGTGCCCCTGAAACATTAACAATCAAAGCATGTGGTAGTGCTTTTAATAGTACTTTTTGTGAAGAATCTGGAGAACAAGTTTCATTAAATATTACAGCATCATCATCAAACAATAATTCGACATTAGCTAGTGTAAACTTTGTCGGTGAAACGACAGTTAATGTAAATAACAGGACTGCCGAAACCACCTTTTTAGGTATTTCTGGTGAAACACTGATAGCGTCAAATGGTTTTCGTTGTATTGAAAATAATACGCCTAATGAATCAAATTGTGCAATTTTGTTTGCAAATACAGGCTTTATATTTTCATCGTCTGACTTTTCAGGCACTGTTGACGGCATTGAAGATCAATTATCAGGTAAAGATTCAAGTGTTGGGTACAATAGAAAGCTGATTTCATTACAGGTTGTGACTGCCGGAGCAACAAATGATTGTTTCGCAAGAAATATTAATGAAAGTTCAGCATCAGGATTTTCTAGTATTCAGTTAGCAGCTGAATGTACTGATAATAGCAGTTGTACTTCAAGTTTATCCGTTGATTCAGCAGATATTTTAACATTTTCTAATTTTGATGGAACGCCTGTTAACTACAGTGATATTGATTTAGGGTTTAGAGGGGCTGATACGGCAAGCTTTATATTAAACTACCCTGAAGCAGGGTCGATGAAATTACATGCTCGCTACAATATTCCTGCAGATGACAATACATTTTCAGGTGACTTTATCACAGGAGAAGCCAGCTTTACGGTAAGGCCACTAGGTTTTCACGTGTTAGTAGAAGAAACAGGAAGTAATAAGGCTAATCCCGCATCAGAGAGTGCAAACGGTTCTGCGTTTATAGGTGCTGGTGAAAATTTTAACCTCACGGTTACAGCGAAACAATGGGAAGCTGATGACGATATAAATGATGATGGCCGACCTGATATTAACGCTAATTTGGCAAATAATAGAACCACTACTGAGTTTAACGATAATATAAGCCTTAACCACCAACTATTAACGCCTTTTGGTGGGCGAAACCCTAATTTATCTGCATCTAACTTTTCACCATTTAATAATGGTGTTGCAACGCTTACCACTTCATGGCCTGAAGTTGGGGTTTTAGTACTGAATCATACTATAGAAGATAATGATTATTTTGGGGCGGGTGATGTTCAAAATGCAGATGTTTTTGTAGGACGTTTTACTCCTGACCATTATAGACAAACAGTAGAAGTTAACGAACGTGACGATGAAGGTGAAGCATCAGGTCATGGAACATTAACCAGCAATGACTTTCACTGGGTATACACAGGCGAAACTGAAAGTGACGGTGTTACAGGAACAATTCGTTATGATGAACAGCCTGAATTAAGAATTACTGCCTATTCTAAAAGTAACACGGTTACACAAAATTATACTATTGGTGGTGACTTTATTACCTTAGGCGCAGAAGGCCTTAGTATTGCTACACCAACAAACAATCTGGTTGTTGAAGGTAATGAAGCTAATGGTGAAGAAAGAAGAGGGTTTGGCGTCGATAATGTTACTCCGCTATCACTCACGGGTAGTTTAACGTCAGGAAACATAGAAGCGCACTCAGATATAGAAGGGGCTCTTCTATATACATTTAATGACCTTGATCATTTTGTTTATACTAAAGAAGCAAATAGTAAAGTTGCACCTTTTGTTGCTGAAATACCTTTAACAGTGACCTCTATTATTGACAGTGATGGTATAACTCAAGGTGTGAACAATGAAGGGAACGCGTTTTTGGAAACAGCCATTCCAACGGAAATAGATGTATTTTTTGGTCGTTTGTTTATTCCAAACAGTTATGGCCCAGAAACAGAACCATTGACAATTCCTATGCAATTACAGTTTTTTGATGGAAATAATTACGTAATCAATAGTGAAGATAACTTAACGTCGTTATCAACTGAAAATAATGAATTTCTTATCACTGATAGTAATGCAAGTGTTAATTTAGTTACCAATAAACCTATTGATGGCTATGTCTACTTTATTGATTTAACCTCGCAAATTAGCACAAATAATGGCCGTGGCAAGGTCAACTTTACATACAGTGTTGAAGAGTGGTTAAAAACAGATACGAATAATGATGGCCTTTTTGATGAAGATCCAAGTGCGAGTGCACAGTTTGGTGTTTTTAGAGGTAATGATCGTATTATTTTATGGCGAGAAATTAGTCCATAATCCTATGTTCTGAATATCTTTTTTATCAATTTTTTTCACTCGGTCTATTACATAGTTAAATACTACGTTATGATTACTAAAAATTTACACCCTTGTTATGTTGCACTAACGTAATAAGCTGATAATTGAAGTCTATGTTAGTGACTTATTAGGTAAAGGACCTTATCACCTATGTTTAAGAAATTACGCGGAATGTTTTCTAATGATTTATCAATTGATTTAGGAACTGCAAATACACTGATTTACGTTAAAGACCAAGGGATTGTGCTAAATGAGCCTTCAGTGGTTGCTATTCGCCAAGATCGTTCAGGTGGCTCTAAAAGTGTTGCAGCCGTAGGCACTGCAGCTAAGCAAATGTTAGGAAGAACGCCTGGTAATATTGAAGCGATTCGTCCGATGAAAGATGGTGTTATTGCGAACTTTTTCGTTACTGAAAAAATGCTTCAGTACTTTATTAAACAAGTGCACAGTAATAATTTTTTACGTCCTAGCCCTCGAGTATTAGTATGTGTGCCATGTGGCTCTACACAAGTGGAGCGACGTGCAATAAAAGAATCAGCAGAGGGTGCTGGTGCACGTGAAGTGTATTTAATTGATGAACCTATGGCAGCCGCTATTGGTGCAGGTATGCCAGTATCAGAAGCTACTGGTTCTATGGTTGTTGATATCGGTGGTGGTACAACAGAAGTTGGTATTATTTCATTAAATGGTGTTGTGTATTCTTCATCTGTTCGAATTGGTGGAGATACTTTTGATGATGCTATTATCAATTATGTTAGACGTAACTTTGGTAGTTTAATTGGTGAAGCAACAGCTGAACGTATTAAACATGAAATAGGCTCTGCTTATCCTGGTGATGAGATGATAGAGATTGAAGTTCGTGGTCGTAATTTAGCTGAAGGTGTTCCTCGTAGCTTTAGCTTAAATAGCAATGAAATATTAGATGCATTACAAGAGCCATTAAGTGGTATTGTTAGTGCTATTATGGTTGCATTAGAGCAGTCTCCACCAGAATTAGCTTCAGACATTTCTGAGCGTGGTATGGTGTTAACAGGTGGTGGTGCACTATTAAGAGATTTAGATCGCTTATTAATGGAAAAAACAGGAATTCCTGTTGTGGTTGCTGATGACCCATTAACGTGTGTCGCTCGTGGCGGTGGTAAAGCCATTGAAATGATTGATATGCACGGCGGTGATTTATTTTCTGATGAATAAAAAGTAATTACTTTAATGTAAATGGTGAATACGTTTGTGTTCACCATTTTTGATTTTATACCAATAAAAATGATAGCTATTCGATGAATCCGATATTTAAAAACGGCCCTTCTACTCCGTATCGATTAATTTTGGTACTGTGCTGCTCTATCATTTTAATGATATTAGACAACAAGTTTAATCAATTTGAACATATTCGCAGTTATCTTCAATCATTAGCTAGTCCGCTGCAATATATTGCCAATGCTCCCAAACAGCTTTTAACTTGGACAAGTGAAAACTTTGTTACTCAACAACAGTTATTAAAAGAAAACAAAGCGTATAAATCGAAAGAAATTTTTTATCAAGAACAGGCAATGCAATTACGTATTGTGCAAAATGAAAATGACCGATTACGTAAATTATTGGCTTCACCATTAAAAACTGAATTCAGAAAGATGGTGGCAGAAATCATTTCTGTAGATAGCGATCCATACAGCCATCAAGTAGTGATTAATCGGGGTGCCAAAAGCGGTGTTTTTGAAGGGCAAGCTGTGCTCGATTATCAAGGTGTTGTAGGTCAAGTTCTTCATGTAGGTGTAAGTAGCAGTCGCGTTATTTTAATTACCGATATTACACATGCAATACCAGTAAGAAATAATAGAAATGGAATACGTATGGTTGCTTCAGGAACAGGTAAAATAGATAGATTAACTTTGAACCATGTTCCTCATAGCGTTGATATTAAAGTAGGGGATGTTTTAGTTACTTCTGGTTTGGGTGCTAAGTACCCAGAGGGTTATCCAGTAGCTACTGTTACTTCTATTGAGCAAGATGAATCTAGACCGTTTGCGCAAGTTAATACAACGCCTATCGCTAAAATAGATAGATTACGTTACCTATTATTATTATCAAAACAACCTGACAGTGACATATTACTTAAAATGAAAGATCAATCTAATAATGATGTTGAGGTAAGCAATGTCAGCGAATAACGGAATGATTGTTTTAATAACATTTTTATTCGCGATGGTTGTAAGTATTATGCCGATGCCTTTAAGTATTGACGCCTTTAGGCCTGATTGGGTCTTAGCTGTTTTAGTTTATTGGGCTATTGCTTTACCGTATCGTGTTAATGTATTTACCGCTGGTTTTCTTGGTTTTTTGCTGGATGTTTTATTAGGTGGAACAATAGGCATACATTCTGCTGCTATGGCTATAGTGGTATACATCGCCACAGTAAATTGTCAAAAAATACGAAACTTTTCTTTATGGCAACAGTCTTTAGTAGTTGGTACTTTAGCTACATTGTATCATTTATTACTGTTTTGGTTACAACGCTTTTTAAGTGATGTAGTTTTCTTACCGAGTTATTTATATCCAGTATCGACAACGGTTATTTTATGGCCGTGGCTGTTTTTATTATTAAGAAAAATACGAAGACATTTTAAAATCACATAAAACATAATGAGAATTCTATGCTTGTTTTGGCATCACAGTCGCCTCGTCGTCAATCATTATTAAGCCAATTAGGTGTTAAATTTTTAATACACAGTGCTGATATTGACGAATCTGTACATATTAATGAGTTACCTTCGAACTATGTTGAGCGCTTAGCTATTGAAAAGGCTAAAGCTATTGTTGATTTACCTGAATACAATATAGCGTCAGTTATTGGCTCAGATACGTGTGTTGTTATTGATAATTGTATTTTGGGTAAACCTGAAAGCAAACAACATTGTATCGAAATGTTAATGGCATTATCAGGACAAAAGCATCAGGTGTATACTGCTGTTGCTATCGTTACTAAAAAAATTGTAAAAGTTGTTACAGTGGTGACTCATGTCGAATTTAAAGAATTAACAGAGTTTGAAATTATTGCTTATTGGCAGTCAGGTGAGCCACAAGATAAAGCTGGTTCTTATGGTATTCAAGGTTTGGGTGGTCAATTTGTTAAATCAATTGATGGCAGTTATTCTTCGGTTGTAGGTCTACCATTGGTAGAAACAGCTATGTTATTAGATGAATGTAAGATTCAGCGTCAACCTTTCTGCTAATCGTATTAATAACGCTTTTAACCATACACTAACAGGAATTATTTATGAGTGGTGAATTACTAATTAATGTAACACCAAGTGAAACACGCGTTGCTCTTATTGGTAATGGTGTATTACAAGAAGTTCATGTTGAGCGTGAATCTAAGCGAGGCTTAGTTGGTAATATATACTTAGGTAAAGTTATTCGTGTATTACCTGGTATGCAAGCAGCTTTTGTTGACATTAATTTAGAAAAAGCAGCTTTCTTACATGCCGCTGATATTAACTCTAAATTAATAACCACTACTGATGATAAAAACACTTCAGAGCAGAATTCGCAACAAGTACCAGATATTAAAAGCTTAGTGCATGAAGGCCAGTTAATAATGGTACAAGTAGTTAAAGATCCTTTAGGCACAAAAGGGGCTCGTTTAACCACCGACATTACCATTGCTTCTCGTTACTTAGTATTGATGCCAGACTCTAGTCATGCGGGTATTTCACAGCGTATTGATGATGACAAAGAACGCCATCGTTTAAAAAACATTGTAACTCCTTACTGTGATGATACTCATGGTTTTATTGTTCGTACTGCAGCTGAAGGTGTTGGCGATGAGGAATTAAAACATGATGCTGATTTTTTACGACGATTATGGTTAAAAGTGATAGAGCGTAAAAAAAGGCGTCAAACCAAGAAACCTATTTATCAAGATTTAGCGCTAGCTTTTAGAGTGATTCGAGACTTTGTTGGTATAGATTTAGAGCGTATTCGTATTGATTCAAAGTTAACTTATGATGAACTTGTTGAATTTACGCAAGAGTTTGTGCCTGAACTTGCTAAAGTGATGGAGTATTACCCTGGTGAGCGCCCGATTTTTGATTTGTTTGATGTTGAACAAGAAATTCAGCGAGCTTTACATCGTAAAATTGATTTGAAATCAGGAGGCTCATTAATTATTGATCAAACCGAAGCCATGACCACGATTGATATTAATACCGGTGGCTTTGTTGGACACAGAAATTTAGAAGAAACTATTTTCAATACCAACATTGAAGCAACGCAATCAATTGCTCGTCAATTACGTTTACGTAATTTGGGCGGTATTATTATTATTGATTTTATCGATATGAAAAATAAAGAGCACCGTAAACGTGTTCTTCATAGTTTAGAAGCTGCTTTATCAAAAGATAATGTTAAATTTAACGTGCATGACTTTTCGCCATTAGGTTTAGTTGAAATGACACGTAAACGTACAAGGGAAAGCCTTGAGCATATTTTATGTGGTGAATGTGTGGTGTGTCATGGACGTGGACAAATTAAAACGGTAGAAACTGTTTGTTTTGAAATTTTACGTGAAATTGTTCGGGTTAAACGAGCTTTTGATGCTGATAAATTTATTGTTTATGCGTCTTTTGCTGTTTGTGAATCGTTAATCAATGATGAGTACCATCACCTTGCTGAGCTTGAAGTCTTTATTGGAAAACAAATTAAAGTTCAAACAGAACCCATGTATAATCAAGAACAATTCGATGTTGTTATGATGTAATTCAATGAAAACCACCAATGCCTTTCATTACTCCTTAAGATGGCTTTACAAGAGTATTGCCATTTTATTGGTGACTTTTGCTGTATTACTAAGCTTTATTCGCTTATTTTTACCGTATGCAGACAACTTTCGTGATGAAATTAAGCATTATGTTAATACAAATTATAATGCGAATATTGAAATAGAATCACTGGCGAGTGATTGGAATAATACTGGGCCAACCTTTTCAGGTAGAAATATTTCGTTTTTAAGCGCTAATGGTACACAGGCGTTTTTAGGTGAATTCACTATTGAAATTAACCTTTGGCAGAGTTTACATCAGTTGCAGTTAGTGACTCAAAATGTAAAAGTTATTGATTCAACTATTACACTCGACGCAAAGATTTTCAATAAAACGACGCATAACCGAAAAGATAATGCTCTACTCGATCGACTTTATAATTTAGTACTTAATCAAATACCTCATATTATTCTGGTTAATAGTTACATTGAAATACAGGGTGAAAGCGTTGAACATACATTACAAATACCTAAGCTTTCTTGGCTAAACACTAATACCCGTCATCAAGCCAATGGTGAGGTTATTGTAGACGGGTTATCGAATAACACCTTAACCTTATTAGTTGACTTAGAAACTGATAAGTCAAATACACTATCAGGTCAAGCGTATTTTGAAGCCGCTAATATTAATATTACTCCATGGATAAAGTCTTTTTTAGCCATTGAAGATAAGCAGACAAATTCTGATATTAACTTTAAGACTTGGTTAGATATTAAAGAGAATGTAGCCACACAGTTAAGCGTTATTTTTGGTGAAAATACGCTATCATGGCAGTCAGAACAATTCATTCAACCTAGTTCAAAAAATACCAAAACAACCCCGCTTGATAATACAGAAAACCAGTTAGTGGTTGAGCAGGGTCAGGTAGTAATAAAAGCGTTACCTAATAATCAAGGTTATCGGTATTATACATCGCCTATTTTATGGCAAGTGAATGAGCAGGTACAACAGAACCTTGAAATTGATGGCACAATTAATAAAGGCTATGTTGATGGTTACATATCTTCTATTGATATTCATAGTGTTAGTGAACTTGCCTCGCTCTTTGTTAAGAGTAAAAAAACACAGGAAATATTAACGACATTGTCGCCTAGAGGTGTCGTCAATGAGCTTCATTTCGTACTAGAAAACAGCCTACGCTTAACAACACAATTTCATCAGGTTGCAATTAATAATCATCAAGCAATACCAGGCATTGAAAATGTTTCAGGCATATTAGCATTTCAAAACAAACAACTAGCGATTAATCTTATAGCAACTGATGGTCAATTAGACTTTGGCGAACATTTAAAAAGGCCCGTACCTTACGAGCAATTTTCTGTTGATATGATGGCCGATGTTACTGCAGGTACCTTAGTTAATATTAATGATATAGCCTTTTCATCACCTGAACTTATATTTGAAGGTAATGTTGCCGTTAGTATTCCTGAAGACAAAAGTATTCAGCTGGCCGTGTTAATGAATGTTGACGAGTTAGCCGGCGAATCTCTTAAGTATTATTACCCTTATAAAATAATGAAAGCAGAAACACTAGCTTTTTTAGAAAGCGCAATTACAGACGGTAAAATTACTCACGGAGATATTATTTTTGATGGTTACCTGAAAGACTTTCCATTTAATCATCAAAAAGCTAATGAAGCGCCCGGTATTTTTGTTGTTGAAGCGCAGTTAGAAAATGCTACTTTTAAGTTTTCACCCTTATGGCCAGCCATTCAGAATGGTTTTGCTGGTGTTAATTATATTAACGACCAATTATCTGTTACAGCTCATTCCGGTAACATTATGGGGCTCGATGCATCACATGTGACAGCCGAAATTAAAAAAGATTTACTTACACTTGATATTCAAATGATTAATCAAGAACCTGAAAATGTTCGAGCGTTAATGAATGCGAGTACTTTAAAAAGCTCAGTGGGTAACGTACTTGATAGATTAATGATTGAACATCCAGTATCAGGTCATCTTATTACCGATATACCATTGCAAGGTGCTGGTGCCACTGTTGCAAAAGGTGCAATACAATTTGAAAATAATCGTATGAACCTACAAGTACCTAACATGACTTTAACCGATGTCAGTGGTGAGTTAGCATTCACCAATGAACTGTTAACTATTGAGGGTATGACGTTAAATTGGCGTGAAAAACCGGTAGTACTTGATTTAAATGCTGGCTATGAAAATAAAAATTACCAAGTCAACTTAGATTTTTCAGGTAGTTGGAAAGATAAGTTATGGCAACAAGAGTTTCCTGACTTGCTGCAACCTTATGCGCATGGTGATTTTGATTGGCAAGGTAAGTTAGTATTATATACACCTAAAGATGGTGATTTTTCGTATGAATTTGAACTTGAATCAAATTTACAAGATATCGAATTATTGTTACCAGGGCCTTTTGCTAAAAAGAATAAAGAACGCATAGTATTTCGTGCTGATATCATAGGTAATGTTGCAAGCTCTACCATTAATTTCATTGCCAAAGAAGAAGTGAAGTTTCGAAGCATTCTATCTCATGAAGCGGTTCAATTAACGCAAACACATTTGGCATTAGGACGAGAGCATATTAAATTACCTGATGATGGATTTTATATTTCGGGTGACTTTAGTGATATTGATGTTCAATTATGGCAACCATTTATCACCGACTTTGTATTTGCTTTACCTCAAAAAGACTCAAATGCTACTGAACCTGCGATATTGCCCGCACCTAGTACTATTGGTATTAATACAGATGTATTAATGGTATTTGATGAACCCTTTAATCAAGCTATTTTTACCATGACAAATTTAAATGATTCATGGTTAATGCAGTTAAAAGCGGATAAAACAGAGGGTAAAACAAAGCTATACCCTGACTTTAAAACACGGGGTTTAGATATTGAACTTGATTTTCTTACCATTGGCGATAATAAAGTTACCAGTGTCATTGATGATTTCACACAAGAAATCAAACCTATTAATGACGTTGCTAAAACAGAAAAAAGTGACGAAATAACAGTAACTACTGAAAAAGAAGAGCTACCTGTCAAGGAAAGTAAACCTAAAAAAGAGATTGATCACCAACTTAATCAAACAGTGTTTAATGCTATACCACCTATTCGTTTGCAATGTCAGCGCTGTATTATTGATGGGCTTGATTTTGGCTTAGTAAATGTGGAGCTCACTAAACCTGATGAATCAATACTAAAGATAAAAAAACTAACGGCAAAACGTAAAGGTTTTACTGGTGAGTTATCTGGTCATTGGGCCATGACCGATTTATCGTCAACAACACAAATACAAGGCACCATTGATGTAAAGAGTATTGAAGATGAAATGCGACGTATTGGTTTAGATTCTATTATAAAAGACAGTGGAGCAGATTTAACCTTTGATATTAACTGGTTAGGCAGCGCTAGCGACTTTTCATTAGCAACACTAAATGGCCACATAAAAAGCCGACTTGATGATGGCTACTTATCAAAAGTAGATGATCAGGCACGTATATTTTCAATTCTGAGTTTACAATCACTGGTTCGAAAACTGACTTTAGATTTTAGAGATGTATTCAGTGATGGCATGTTCTATAGTGAAATTAAGGGTGATGCTACGATAGATAATGGCATTATTTATACTGACAACATGCAAATGAAAGGTGCAGCAGGTGACTTACAAGTAAAAGGTAATACTAACCTAATTTCTAGTCAACTAGACTATCGTATGTCATACAAGCCTAATTTGACCTCAAGTTTACCCGTACTTGCTTGGGTAGCAACCCTGAATCCGTTGGCAATTATTGCGGGTTTAGCGATTGATGAAGTGGTTACATCACAAGTTGTTTCAGAGTTTAACTTTGAATTAACAGGTAGTATTGATGAACCTGATTTTAAAGAAATTAATCGTGAAAATAAAAACATTAGTGTTGGTCGTTCAGTGCCGCCAACGATTATAGAGAACACTACTGTAGAGTAAACTATTATTGATTTACTTCATGATTTGTTAACGTAAGTTATGGAGAAAGCTTTTTATTATTCTATGAATTTTATTTTCATATTGAGTTACTACAGTCAACGTTATGTTATGATCAGTACATCGGTATTTATGATTATATTAAGTATAATTATAAATACATCATTGTTAATTCATCACTTTAGAGCCAAAAAATATGACAACTGTTGAATCAGCCTTATTAACTGATAGCCAACTTAATGAGCAATACTTAAATGATACATTAAGCCATATTTGTTCAAACCAAATCGACTTTGCTGATTTGTATTTTCAGTCTAGCCGCCATGAATCATGGGTATTAGAAGATGGCATTGTAAAAGATGGTTCTTATAACATCGAGCGCGGAGTTGGCGTTCGAGCTATTTCTGGTGAGAAAACTGGCTTTTCATATTCTGATGATATTTCGCCTATTGCCCTAACTCAAGCGGCAGATGCCGCTAAAGGTATTGCTAAAAGTGGAGGTACAACTGCTGTTAAAGCGTTTACCAGAAACAAAACAATTGAAATTTTTCAGTCTGTAGAACCTTTAGGATCTTTAACTCAAGAGCAAAAAATTACACTTCTACACGAAGTGGAAGCGCATGCTCGTGCACAAGACTCACGTGTAAAACAGGTTATTGTTAGTTTATCTGGTGTTTATGAAGAAATATTAGTTGCTGCTACCGATGGTACCTTTGCTACTGATATTCGTCCATTAGTTCGATTAAACTGTACTGTTCTGGTTGAAGAGAATGGTAAGCGTGAACGTGCTAGTTCAGGTGGTGGAGCACGTACCGATTACAGTTACTTTTTTGAGGCATATAATTCACAGCCACGTTTTAAACATTTTGCACAAGAGGCTGTACGCCAAGCGTTAGTGAACTTAGTTGCTATTGATGCACCTGCAGGCAGTTTTCCTGTGGTACTAGGGCCAGGTTGGCCAGGTGTTTTGTTACATGAAGCGGTTGGGCATGGTTTAGAAGGTGATTTTAACCGTAAAGGTTCTTCGGCTTTTTCAGGGAAAGTTGGTCAAAAAGTAGCGTCAGAGCATTGTACTATTGTTGATGATGGCACTATGGTAAACCGTCGAGGATCATTGAATATTGATGATGAAGGCACACCTGCTCAATACAATGTATTGATTGAAAAAGGTATTTTACGTGGTTACATTCAAGATAAACATAATGCACATCTAATGGGTGTTAAGCCTACAGGAAATGGGCGCCGTGAATCGTATGCACATTTACCTATGCCAAGAATGACAAATACTTACATGCTAGCAGGTGAACATAAGCCTTCTGATATTATTAAGTCTGTGAAAAAAGGTATTTATGCACCGAACTTTGCAGGTGGGCAAGTTGATATAACATCAGGTAAATTTGTTTTTACTAGTGCAGAGGCATACTTAATTGAAAATGGTGAAATAACATCACCAATTAAAGGAGCCACACTTATTGGTAATGGCCCTGAAGCGATGCAAAAAGTGAGCATGGTAGGAAATGATTTACAATTAGATGCCGGTGTTGGTGTTTGTGGTAAAGATGGTCAAAGTGTACCTGTAGGCGTAGGGCAACCTACCTTAAAGGTAGATGAAATGACTATTGGTGGCACACAGTAATAGCTAATAATAACCGTGTTTAAATAAAAGCCAGAGTACTTTTAGTACTCTGGCTTTTTAATACCTTTTAAGAATTGTCCTTTAGGTATTGGAATAAATCACGGTAACTTTTAGCTGGTTTTTCAGCGGTGACTTCTTTTTTAGCTTGTCGTATTAATTGTTTTAGTTTCTGCCTAACTAAATTAGGGCTTTCTTGTAGCAAGGTTTCAGCATCATCATTACTACCTGCAATTAAAAAGTCACGTAGTTCTTCTAATTTAGTATGTTTTACTGCTTCTTGTTGATGCTTATTAGCCATCACATCAAGCTCTTTATAGATACCGTCTAAATCAGCTTCTCTTAATGTTTTGCCAATATATTGCATATGTCTTTTGGCTGCTTCATGCTTGTTTTTAATTTTATCTGCAAGAATTAAAGCGTCTCTCATATCATCATCAAGCGGTAATCGTGCGCGCTGCGCTTTAGGTAAAGCTACAAGCTTACGACCTAATGCTTGTAGCTCAAGCATTTCTTGTTTGATTTGAGTTTTACTAATAAACTCTTCTTCTTCCGCTTCAATCTCTGGAGTTACTTTGCGCATAAAATATCAATACTTACTTATTAAACAATAAAAACTGACCGTATTATACAGTAAATTAATACAATAACACTTATCTAAAGCGTCTAGGTACTAATCATACTGATGATTCTTTTGCATCGTAGTTGAGCCATAGAAAGCATGCAAGAGACAAGGTATAATAATAAAAAACCTTTGATGAATGAGTCACATGTCACAATCTTTAGATATTAATCAACAAATTGACACAGTAAAAGAACGTGTAGAAAAAGTTTTATTATTAGCAAAGTCTTTAGGGGCTGATGGTGCTGAAGTTGCGATGTCGCGACAATCAGGATTAAGTGTTAATACACGCTTAGGTGAAGTTGAAAATGTTGAGTTTACTAATGATGGAGCACTTGGCTTAACTGTTTATTGTGAGGGTAGAAAAGGCAGCGCTTCAACCGCTGATTTATCTGAAAAAGCATTAACACAAGCAGTTGAGGCTGCTGTCAATATTGCTAAATATACGTCAGTTGACGATTGCTCTGGCCTAGCAAATAAAGACAGGTTGTTATTTGATGCGCCTGATTTAGAACTATACCACCCTGAAAACATTTCAACAGAACAAGCCATTGATATTGCTAAAGCTTGTGAAGAAGCTGCGTTATCAGCAGATGAACGCATTACTAATTCAGATGGTGGTACGTTTGAAAGTTTCGAAGGTTTTAAAGTGTATGGTAATAGTCACGGTCAGCTAGTAGCGTACCCAAGTACGCGTCATAGTTTAAGCTGTGTTGTTATTGCTAGCGATGAAAATGATATGCAGCGTGATTATGCTTATAGTGTTGATCGTCAATTTAATGCATTGAAAACGCCTGAGTTTGTTGGTCAAAAAGCAGCAGCCGAGGTAGTGGCGCGCTTAAACTCAAAGCAAATACCAACACAAAAAGTACCTGTGATGTTTCGTGCTGATATTGCCAACACCTTATGGGGACACTTCATTGCAGCCATTAGCGGCGGAAATTTATATCGTAAATCATCATTTTTACTTGATGCATTAGGGCAAGAAATTTTCCCTGATTTTTTAACCATTCAAGAAAAACCATTAATTAAACGCGCTTTAGCGAGTAGCTCTTTCGATAGCGAAGGTGTTGCAACGCAAGAACGAAATATCATTACCAATGGTGCACTAGATACGTATTTATTAACCAGTTATTCAGCTAGAAAACTAGGTCTTGAAACAACAGGGCATGCCGGGGGTATACATAACTGGCAAGTGTCTGCTAATGGCGGCGAATTTAACGCTATGTTAAAGCAATTAGGCACTGGTTTATTAGTCACAGAGCTGATGGGACAGGGCGTTAATATTGTTAATGGCGATTATTCGCGTGGTGCTGCTGGCTTTTGGATTGAAAACGGAGAAATTGCTTTTCCTGTTTCTGAAATTACCATTGCAGGCGATTTAAAAACTATGTTTAAAAATATTGTTGCTGTTGGTAATGATATTGATATGCATGGCAGTATTCAAACGGGGTCAATCATCATTAATGAAATGCAAATTGCCGGTAATTAAGATGTGTTAATTTATATAATATGAATTAACGATCATCTTTAATTAAAGCCTTTATATGTATTATATAAAGGCTTTTTTATTATAAAATTCAGTTCAACTTAGTAATAACGTTGCTGTACCTAAGAATGCGAATATACCGACAATATCGGTAATTGTGGTTAAAATGACACTGCCTGCTAATGCTGGATCGATTTTCATTTTCTTTAGTAGTAAGGGTATAACAACACCTGCCAGACCTGCGGCGGTTAAGTTCATTACCATTGCAAAAGCAACAACAGCGCCAAGCATTAAATCCTGTTTCCATAAGGTTATCACTAGTGCGATTAGTACAGCCCAGATAACACCATTTAAAAAACCTACACTGAGCTCTTTAAGTAATAGCGCTTTAGAGTTACTTTCACCTATTTGCCCTAGAGCCATTGCACGAATAACGAGGGTTAATGTTTGATTACCTGCAACACCTCCCATACTAGGAACAAGTGTATTGAGTATAGCTAAAATGGCAAGCTCACTTAAAATACCTTCGAATAAGCTTGAAACTGCTACAGCAAGCAGTGCGGTAATTAAGTTAATGCCTAACCATACTGAACGTTGCTGTGTACTTTTTATCACGGGTGCAAAGGTATCAGCTTCGTCGTCTAAACCCGCCATACTCATTAACGAGTGCTCTGCATTTTCACGTATAATATCAATGACGTCATCAATAGTGATACGACCAAGTAGGCGTCCTTCACTATTTACTACTGGGGCTGATACCCAGTCATAACGTTCAAACAACTGCGCAACATCGGTTTCACCAAGTTCGGGAGAAACAGCTTCAATATCTCTGTTAATAAGCGTAGAAACTACGGTTTCTGGTTTTGAGGTAACTATGGTTGTTAACGTAATAGCACCAACAAAGCGATCTTCTCTGTCAACTACGTAAAAGGAGTCGGTAGTTTCAGGTAAGTCACCTTTAAGTCTTAAATAGCGTAATACTACGTCAACGGTGACATTAGGACGTATGGTAATAGTATCGGTATTCATGATACCGCCAGCGGTATCTTCTTCGTATGATAAGGCTGCTTCGACACGCGCGCGGTCTTGCGAATCCATTGAGCCTATCACTTCTTGATAAACACTATCAGGTAATGTTCTTAATACTTCGGCTAAATCATCAACGTCCATGCCTTCTGCAACAGCTGCCAGCTTTTCTGGCTGCATGCTTTTTAGAATACCTTTACGTACTTCTTCATTAAGCTCTTCTAAGACATCACCCTGAATATCAGGATCAACAAGTTGCCATAAAACAGGCCTACTTTTGGACGGAGAAGACTCAAGAATTAAAGCAAGATCATAGGGTTCGGTATGCTGTAAAAGTTTACGGACATAGACAAACATACCGCTATCAAGTGCATCATTGACTTGCTGTAGACGTAATTGGGTATCTTCTTGCTCTAAGATTTCCGGCATAAACTTAATTCCTGTGCCGTAAGTAAGTAATAGTGCTTAAGCAAATATTAACAAAAAGTGATGACCATTTTATGAAGTACGTGTGAACACGTTATAGGGTAGGTAATTAATTTAAGTTAACATTGAACTCTTTATATAATAGCGTAAGAGTATTGTTTTTTCAGGTTTTTTATTCACCTTCTTCAAATTTATCAGTGAATAGCTGACAAACTTCATTCAGTGCTTCTTCGGCATCTTCACCTTCAGTTTGTACACAAACTTCTTTACCTTGGCTACCTGCTAATAACATTAATGCCATTACACTGCTGGCATCAGCTTGTTTGTCATTTAATTCAACGGTTACTTTGGCATTAAATTTTTGACAAAGCTGGGCAAGTTTAGTTGCAGCCCGTGCATGTAAACCAAGTTTATTTGTAATGATGAGTGTTCTTTCTAATTGTGCCATAACTAGGTGCTTTTTATATTAATATCACGATGACGTGCATGCACATCACTACGCTCTTTTTTCAAATTATTAGTGAGTAAATCAGCAATGTAGACTGATCGATGTTTACCACCAGTACAACCAATTGCAATGGTAATATAGCTACGGTTATTACGTTCTAGATGAGGTAACCAGGTCATCATAAAACTATTTATTTGCCAGACAAACTTAGTGACAATTGCTTGGCTGGCAAGAAAGTCTTTAACGGGCTGGTCTTTACCTGTATAGGTTTTTAAATCTTTTTCCCAAAAAGGGTTAGGTAAAAATCGCGCATCAAATAAGTAATCGGCGTCTTGTGGTACACCATGCTTAAAACCAAAAGATTCAAATACAATTACCATTTTTCCTGTTTTTTTACCAAGAATACGTTCGCGTACTAGGTCAGCTAATTGGTGAGGTGTTAATTGACTTGTATTAATTTTTAAATGAGCACGAGACGAAATTGGTTTTAATAATTTCTTTTCTAAAGTAACGGCTTGATCTAAAGCAATGTCATGTTTGATAAGAGGGTGAAGTCGACGAGTCTCGCTAAAGCGTCTGATCAAGTCAGAATCATTAGCATCTAGAAACATAATAGTTAATTCAACAGTATTAGGTAAATAGTTTAAAATTTCTTCAATGTCATTAGGATCATGAGGTAAATTACGAACATCTAAACTAACGGCAACAGATTTATTATCATTAATAACGGTATGTGTTAGTGCAGGTAATAGATTAACAGGGATATTATCAACACAGTAATACCCTAAATCTTCTAATACACGAAGAGCAACAGATTTTCCTGATCCTGATCTACCACTAACAATAAGAAGTTTCATCGTAATTAATTTGCCTGCTGAATATAATTGAATAGATCTTCGTTATTTAAAAACTTACGAACATCTTTACCTGTTTGTTTTTCATTAAACAATTGTGCAATGCTTTGCAGCGTACTTAAATGCTCTTTACAAGCTTCTTCAGGAACGAATAAAGCAATAAAGATATCAACGGGTCGATTATCTATCGCATCAAAACTGATAGCTTCTGTTGTTGTTAACACTACGGCAACTACCTGATTAGCCTCTGCTAACCTTCCATGAGGTATAGCAATACCATTACCTATGCCTGTACTGCCCATTTGCTCACGTGTCATTAAACTTTCAAGTAGCTCTTGTTGGCTAATACCTGATAAATGTTGAACAGCAGCTTGACAAATATTGTCAAATATTCTTTTTTTACTTGTCGCAGAGATTGCACATAATGTGCAATCTAAGGTTAAAATGTCTTGTAACTTCATACTAATATTACTTTAAAGAGTTCTGAGTTAATATATTGATAAAACTAAAATTTATTAATTAATATCATATTTTAATATGAACAATTATTAATAGACTTGATTTATATGCTGCTATTTATCTAACTATATGCACATTTGAATAGTTTAATACAATGAACGTATAATTTATATGGGTATATAGTGTATTAATAGGTAAAATTTTCAGAAAAAGCTTATTGGTGATTATAAATAATGTAATCACCAATAATATCTCTATTGAATTGGGGTTTAGATTTTTACTAGAGTAGACTTTTACGTTGGTTTGAAGGTGGTATTGATAACGATTCACGATATTTAGCGATAGTACGCCTAGCTACATTAATACCTTGTTCGGCTAATAATTCAGCCATTTTACTATCACTTAGTGGTTTTGCAGCTGTTTCTGCAGCTACTAGTTTTTTGATAAGCGCTCGTATTGCTGTTGATGAGCATTCACCACCATTTTCTGTACTCACATGACTTGAGAAAAAGTATTTTAATTCAAAAATTCCACGTGGAGTGTGCATGTATTTTTGTGTTGTTACACGTGAAATGGTTGATTCATGCATTTCGACAGCTTCAGCAATATCATTTAATACCATAGGTCGCATTGATTCAGGGCCATGCTCAAAAAAACCTTGTTGGCGCTGAACAATACAATTAGACACTTTTAGTAAGGTATCATTGCGGCTTTCTAAGCTTTTAATAAACCACTTAGCTTCTTGTAGGTTAGAGCGGATAAACTGATTATCATCGGATGAAGCCATTGTTTTTGACATAGCTGCATACTGTTGATTGATTGATAACTTTGGCGTTGAATCAGGGTTGAGCTCTACTACCCATCGTCCGTTCTTTTTCTCGACAGATACATCTGGAATGACATACTGCTCTTCACTTTTGATTACGGTATCGCCAGGCCTTGGATCAAGCGATTGAATAAGTTGCATCACCTCTTTCAGTTGAGGCTCTTTTAATCGTGTTTTTCTCATTAATTGACGGTAATCTCGGTTACCAAGTAGGTCAATGTGTTTAGTGACGATTTTTATGGTGTCGGCAAGGTACGGTGTTGCCGGATCAAATTGATTCAGTTGAATCACTAAACATTCAGAGATAGACCGAGCGGCAACTCCTATAGGATCAAACATGTTGATACGTTTTAATACCGCTTCCACTTCATCAAGTTCAACGTCATTATTGCCTAAACTTTCTAAAATATCTTCGGTTGAGACGGTTAAATAACCCGCGTCGTCAACACCATCAATAATGGCTGTTGCGATGGTTTTATCAGTATCTGAAAATGGCGTTAATTCCATTTGCCATCTTAAATGATCTTGTATTGAATCAGTTGTTTCACCTTGATAGGTGTATTCTTCAGATAAAGCGCCGCTACTACTGCCAGAGCTACTATTTGATAAACCAGCACTGTAATTGTCATCCCAGGTGGTATCCATGCTTAATTCTTCTGGAATGTCGTCTTTTTGTAATGCATCAGCAGTATTCACCTCTTCAGCTGAAGGCATTTGTTCTTCACTGCCATCAGAAGGCGTGGTAGATGTTTCACTAACCGATGCTGAAAATGCTTCTTCTAAGTTGTCAGGCTTACTTTCTGTACTAGTAGATTCATTCTCAGTCACATCTAACAAAGGATTACTGTCAAGAGCTTCTTGAATTTCTTGCTGTAAATCTAATGTCGACAGTTGCAACAGGCGAATCGCTTGTTGTAACTGTGGAGTCATTGTTAGCTGTTGTCCAATTCTTAGCTGAAGTGATGGGCGCATTTAACTTCTTTATATCCTATTTGTCTGTTTTATGTGTTGTCAGAGTTAATGATTTAATTGAAAACACATATAAAATATAACAATTCTTTGTTTTGTAAATTAACTATAGCGTAAATTGTTCACCTAGGTATACATCTCTTACTTTTTGGTTAGCAAGTATCTCACTTGATGTACCCTGAGCGATTAATTCACCGTGACTTACAATATATGCTAATTCACATACGTCCAGTGTTTCACGTACATTGTGGTCTGTAATTAATACACCAATACCACGTTGTTTCAAATGGTTAATAATTTTTTTAATATCACCAACAGATATTGGATCAACACCAGCAAAAGGTTCATCAAGTAAAATATATTGAGGTTCGGCGGCAAGTGCTCGTGCTATTTCAACGCGTCTACGTTCGCCACCTGACAAGCTCATACCTAGGTTGTCACGTATATGGTTAATGTTGAATTCTTCAATTAAGCTTTCAGCTTTTTCTTCTCGTGATGAAGCATTTAAGTCTTTTCTTGTTTCTAAAATCGCCATGATATTCTGATAAACAGATAGCTTTCTAAAAATAGAAGCTTCTTGCGGAAGGTAACCAATACCTTTACGTGCGCGCTCATGCATAGGCTCTTGCGTTACATCTTCGTCATTTAAAATAATAGAGCCACTATCATTAGGCACTAAGCCAACAATCATATAGAAAGAGGTTGTTTTACCCGCGCCATTAGGCCCTAATAAACCAACAATTTGACCTTGTTTTACCGATAAACTGACATCTTTAACGACTTTTCTATTTTTATACGCTTTTGCTAAATTATTTGCGATCAGCATTTTATTCTTCACTTTGGTTGTCGTTGTCAACTTGAGGTTTTAATATCGTCGTAACTGCTTGCTCTTCATTACCACTTGCTTGCATTTGTTCGGTTAGCAAATTGTAGATGATTTTATTCGCCAATACTTCACTACCTTCTTGGGTTAACTTTGCTTTTCCTTCAATGGTAATTAATTCAATACTTGGTTGATAAATAATACTATTTGCTTCCAAGCTAATTTGATCACCGTTTTCTAATGTTTGTTGCAGTATTGAAGGTGCACCTTGCGCATTAAATTGCTCAGTATCTAGTTGATAAATAATACTTTCAGCTATGACCTTATTGGTACTTTGCTCAATTAAGGCGTTACCTGTAACGGTCATTAGAAATAAATCAGGTTGATAGTTGATTTCATTAGCCGATAAATATACTACTGTGCCATCATCAAGCGTTTTCTTTAATTTTGCAGGTTGGCCTTTAAGTAAATAAGTTTTATGAGACTTTTTATCTGCACTTACTTGAGCAATATCCGCGTTTATTTTGATACTGCCTTGAATAATTTCAACATTATCAAAGTACACTGAGGTTTTAGTTTTTAAATCAGCACCTTGTCGGTCAGCTGAAATTAAAATATCTTGTTTGAAGTCATTTTCATTAGCGAGAATACTATATGAAATAAAACTCGCAAATAGACATGAATTAATTACTATTTTTTTTATAAACTGTTTGTACATGCTCGGTCATTGTCATTTGGGTTGTATTTAAATCTACGATTAATCCTGATCCATACATAGTAAAATCATTACCTTGTATTACGATAGTTTGATCGGAGCTGATAATATTTGTACTTAAATCTAATTCAAAATATTTACCGTGAACTTCTTTTATTAGGCTGTTTTCATCTGTTGCTGTTACTAAAACACGATTGTTTAAACGTACATTATTTTGATGATTTAAAATACCTTCTTTAGCATTAATGTACCATTGTGGGCTTTTATCTTCGGGATACAAGGTATATTTAGGTAATTCAAACTTTGTAATTGCAAGCTCACTAAAATGTTCCATTCTATCAGCCTCAATAACGTGCGACAGATTACCTTTTTCATTGTATATATAGCTAGTTAACTTCTCTGCCACAAAGTCAGGCGTTATTTCATTATTCACAGATGCTATATCTGTATCCTTTTCATTTTGCCATTCAATAATACCATAAATGAAAAATGAAAAAATAAAGGTAAAAATAGCGGTTATATACAGTCGTCTCATATACTAGCGCCAGAGGCTTGTTCCAGTGTATTTTGAGATTGCATAATTAAATCACAGGTTTCACGTATAGCACCAAAGCCACCTGGTGTGAATGTTGTATAATTCGCAATTTTCTTTACCGCAGGGTGTGCATCAGCAACGGCGATACCTAAATTAATATACTCCATACAAACAGCGTCAGGCATATCATCACCAATATAGGCTATTTCTTCAGGTTTTATGGCTAATAATGCCATTAATTCCTGTAATGCAGGCAGTTTATTTTCTTGTCCTTGAACAAGGTATTGTACATTTAATGCTTTCATTCTATTAGCAACAATGTTTGAGCGTCTACCTGTAATAATAGCAACTTCAACACCTGACTTTATAAGTGCTTTAATACCGTAACCATCTTTTGTATGAAAGGCTTTTAATTCTTCACCGTCGTTGCCTAAATATATTCGACCATCAGAAAAAACACCATCGACATCACAAACTAATAATTTAATTTTTTTAGCTTTTGCTAAAATGCTATCGTCTACTTCGCCATATAAAGTTTGCATATTATAATACTCCTGCATTGAGTAAATCGTGTACGTTCATTGCCCCAATAGGGTGGTTATTTTCATCAACAATAAATAAGCCGTTAATTTTATTATCTTGCATTATTTTCAATGCTTCAGCAGCTAATATGTTTGATGAAGCAACAATAGGTGACTGTGTCATGACTGTTTCAATTGCATTATGATGAATATCAACTTTTTCATCTAATACTCGTCTTAAATCGCCGTCGGTAAATAATCCAATAAGTTGTTGCTCTTCATTTATTATAGCAGTCATTCCTAGACCTTTATTAGACATTTCAATTAATGCATCAGTAATAGGAACATGCTTATCAACAATGGGGATACGTGACTTGGTATGCATTATGTCATGCAAACGTAAAATTAGCTTTTTACCTAAGCTACCACCGGGGTGAGATAGTGCAAAATCATCGGCTGTAAAGCCCTTTGCATTAAGCAGTGCAACGGCTAGTGCATCACCCATAACTAAGGTTGCTGTCGTACTTGTGGTTGGAGCTAAACCATGTGGGCAAGCTTCTTGTTCTATTTTTATTGAAATATGGGCATCGGCTAATGCACTTAAATTAGAATTCGTATTACCTGTCATTGCAATCAGCTTAACACCAAGGCGTTTTATCACAGGAATAATCGATAATACTTCATGTGTTTCACCTGAGTTAGAAATAGCAATAACAACATCATTTGTGGTTATCATACCAACATCACCATGACTTGCCTCACCCGGGTGAACAAAAAAAGCAGGGGTTCCTGTACTAGCTAAAGTGGCGGTTATTTTTCCACCAATATGACCTGATTTACCCATGCCTGTTACAATAACACGGCCTGTACAATTCATAATTAATTGACATGCTTGCTCAAAGCTTTCATCAATATGTTGATGTAATTGATGAATCGCAGCTTGCTCTATATCAATAACTTGATGTGCATGTTGTTTAAAATTATTCAATATTGTCTACTTATTTTTCGTTTAACAAAGTTATATTTCTATCAATATTTTTCAAGAGGTAAATAAAAGTGCTTGATATGCAATAAAGCAAAGCAACAATAAAGCGCCTTTAAACCGAGTAATACGAAAAAAACCTTTTTTTCGGCTAAAACATAAAATAAATAAGAAAATGGTAACAGCCAACATATACATTGAATCTCTGTAAGCGGCTAACGGATCTAATTCACCTGGCTGTATTAAAGCGGCGATAGGAAGTACCGCTAGAATATTAAAAATATTTGAACCGATAATATTACCCATGGCTAAATCATCTTCTTTTTTCCATATGCTGACTAAACTTGCAGCTAATTCAGGTAGGCTTGTACCTATGGCTATAATGGTTAAGCCAATAACTAAATCGCTAATACCAAACGCTTTAGCAATAAAAGTCGCAGAATCAACTAAAAAGCTAGCACTTACAGGTAGTAAGATCATACCAACAATCAACCAGATAACTGAACGTGATATATTAACTGGTTCAGGCACATCTTGCTCTGCTTCAATAACCATAGGATCATCGATACCTTGATTAGACTTTCTTTTTCTCAAAGTAATAATCAACAAACCAAAAATATATGTAAAGAATAATGCAATTAATAATAAGCCTTCAGCAAAACTAAAATATAAGTTATATAGAACGATGCAGGCTAAAACAGTCACACCAAGAATTAAAGGTAGCTCTCGCTTTACAGTATTTGAAGAAACAGACAATGGCTGAAATAACGCAGTTATACCTAATACCAAAGCAATATTGGTGATATTTGAACCAATCGCATTGCCTATTGCAGTATCGGTATTACCTTGAAGTGATGCCGTAGCGGCAACCATCATTTCAGGTGCTGATGATCCCATCGCTACAATTGTTAAGCCAATAACCATCGGAGATACACCTAAATTTGATGCTAATGATGATGCACCAAAAACAAATTTATCTGCGCTCCATACCAAAACGGCTAAAGCAATAAATAAAATGATGATTTGTTCTAACATTTTTTTTCCTCTTAATATAGAACATGAATTGTCGCTGGTTGTGTATTAAAAAAAAAGCACTATTACCAGAACAAAGATAAATATATTTAATTTGACTAAAAATAACGCAATTAATGTAATTTTTATTAGCGTTGTCGTGTCTTATTGAGCAACAGAGTTAAATTATAGTTATTTAAGTCTAACTTAGACACAAATAATTACGTATTTGTAATGCACGAAAAGTTACACTCAGGTAAAATTATCATGAATTTATTATTAACTAATTATTAAGCCTTAAGTTTTTTTATGTCAGATAATATCGTAGAAATAAAGAATATGACCTTTCAACGAGAAGAGCGAGTAATATATAACAATATTAGTCTTTCTATTCCTCGCGGAAAAGTGACCGCCATTATGGGGCCAAGTGGTATTGGTAAAACAACATTACTGCGTTTAATTGGTGGACAATTAAAGCCACAATCAGGTGATATATTTTTTGGTGACCAAAATATTCCACAGTTATCTCGAAGTGCTTTATACGAGGCACGTAAAAATATGAGCATGCTTTTTCAAAGTGGTGCTTTGTTTACTGATATGAATGTTTATAATAATATCGCTTTTCCTATTCGTGAACATAGTAACTTACCTGAAAGTATTATAGAAAAAATGGTTTTGATGAAACTAGAAGCCGTTGGTTTACGTGGTGCTAGAACATTAAAACCTAGTGAGTTATCAGGCGGTATGGCAAGGAGAGCTGCTTTAGCCCGTGCGATAGCACTTGATCCAGAGCTTATTTTATATGATGAACCTTTTGCTGGCCAAGACCCTATTTCTATGGGGGTTATTGTTCGTTTAATTAAAGAATTGAATGATGCTTTAGGGTTGAGTTCAGTTGTTGTTTCGCACGATGTACCCGAAGTGATGAGTATTGCCGATTATATTTATATCATTGCTGAACAAAAAATTATTGGTCATGGTACACCCGAACAAATTAGAGAGCAGACATCTCCACTCGTGCAGCAATTCGTTAAAGGTGAAGCTGATGGGCCTGTGCCTTTTCACTATAAAGCACCTTCGTATCAAGATGAGTTAATTAAAGGGTAAAGTTTTACATGAATGGATTATTGCATTTAGGACAGCGCACATTAGCGGTGATTTCTGGCCTTGGTCGTGCTGTTATGATGTTGTTATCAGCATTATTGCATGTACCTAATATTCGAAAAGGCACACCATTATTGATATCTCAGCTGTATTCAGTTGGTGTTTTATCGTTAGTGATTATTCTTGTGTCTGGTTTATTTATAGGTATGGTACTGGCTTTACAAGGCTATACCATTCTTGTTGGTTATGGTGCCGAAGCTAGTTTAGGGCCTATGGTTGCACTATCGTTATTAAGAGAATTAGGCCCAGTTGTTGCTGCATTACTATTTGCTGGTCGTGCGGGTTCGGCATTAACCGCTGAAATAGGCTTAATGAAAGCTACTGAACAACTTTCAAGTTTAGAAATGATGGCTGTAGACCCTCTCAGACGAGTAATTGCTCCTCGTTTTTGGGCTGGCTTTATTAGTTTACCTCTTTTAGCCGCAATATTTTCTGCTGTTGGTATTTTAGGTGCTCACCTTGTGGGTGTTGACTGGTTAGGTGTTGATAGTGGAACATTCTGGTCAGTGATGCAGTCACAAGTCGACTTTAGCAATGACATTATGAATGGTGTTATTAAAAGCTTAGTGTTTGCTTTTGTTGTTACTTGGATTGCAGTATATAAAGGGTATAGTTGCGAGCCAACGTCAGAAGGTATTAGTCAGGCAACAACATCTACTGTTGTTCAGTCTTCTTTATTAGTATTAGGGTTAGATTTCATTTTAACCGCGCTAATGTTTACGTAGTGATTTTTGTATTATTTTTTAGGTGGTTGACATGATGTCGAAAAAAATTGAATTAGCGGTAGGTTTTTTTGTCGCTTTGAGTATAGCAGCAGTTTTAATGTTAGCGTTAAGTGTTGCCAATAGCGGTATTTCAGGTAGTAATGATACTTATAAGCTTTATGCTAAATTTGATAATATTGGTGGTTTAAAAGTTCGCTCTCCAATTAAAGTGGGTGGTGTAATTATAGGAAGGGTTAGTGATATAGCGCTTGATGACGAAGATTATACGCCAATAATTACACTGTCTATTTACAACAAATATCAAAATATTTCTGAAGCAACATCAGTATCTATTTTAACCGCTGGTTTATTAGGTGAGCAATATATTGGTTTACAACCTGGCTTTATTGATGAGTCAATTGACATGTTAGCACCAGGTGATTTTATTGAAGATACTAAGTCTGCATTAGTCTTAGAAGAGTTAATTGGACAGTTCTTATTTAGTCAAGATAGTGGGGAATAATAATGAAACGTATATTAATAACTTGTATGGTCATGCTTTTTTCAACAGGGTTTATAGCAAACGCGGCTCATACGAATGAGCAAGGTTCAGAAGTAACTATTGATCAAACTGACCCGTATGAAATGATTAATGCAGTTGCTCATAAAACATTTATGCGTTTAGCAAAAGAACATGCGGCAATTAAAAAAGATCCGAATATTTTAAAAGATGTTGTGAGAGAGGAGCTTATTCCTTATGTTGACTATCGTTATGCGAGTTTAAAAGTTATAGGTAAGCACTTACGTAAACAAAAACGTGCTGATGTTGACGATTTTGTAGCGGTTTTTAAAGAATATTTAATCACATCTTATGCGCAAATATTTACGTTATATGATCAGCAAAAAGTGACGTTTGAGCCATCTAAAGAACTAGGACAAGAACGCACCGTTGCAGTTGATGTTAAAGTAATGCAACCAGGTGGTGATGATTTGAAAATATCTTTTCAGGTCCGTAGAGGCAAAAATAAAACACAATGGAAAGCGTTTAATATGATCGCCGAAGGTATTAGTTTACTAGACAGTAAAAGAGCTGAACTTGCTAGTATTATTAGTCAGAAAGGTTTGCCTTATGCGACTGAATTATTAAAAGATAAAAGTACACGTGATATTTATTTTAAGTAGGCTGTTGTGAACATATTTAAGATTGAAAAAAAGGCAGCTACTGTAACGATTGTTGGTGAATTAACCAGACATTCTATAGATAATAAAAATCAGAATTCTATTGAACCTTATCTTGTAGATAATGATATAATTATTGACTTATCTTCAGTAAATAAAATTGATACTGCTGGATTAGCTTGGTTATTGCTTATTATTGAGCAAAGTCATGCTAAGCGTGTTAAGTTACATTTTATTCACTTAAGTGATGAACTCATTAAGTTAGCGAAGTTAAGTGGTGTAGATACCTTAATTGCTAACACTTAATACAAGCGGTAATAATACCGCTTAAGTTCGTTAACTAATTATAATTATTTGATTAATAAGGAACTATTTGTGGATACTGCACAAATTGAAGCATTATTGAATGCTGAATTAACGCTTGATGAATTACACGTTGCTTTCGATGGTTCTCAATGTAAAATCATTGCTGTAGCTGATTTTTTTAATGACTTAAGTCGAGTGAAAAAACAGCAAGTTATTTATAAACCATTACAAGCTTTTATTAATGACGGTACTATTCATGCCGTTACTATTAAAACGTTTTCTGCAGAACAGTGGAAACGTGACAAAATGTTTAACCTTCCTATATAACCTCAATAAAAATAATAATAAGTAGATTCTCTTGGACGCATTTAAAATTAATGGTGGGCAACCTTTACGTGGAAATGTAGTTATTTCTGGCGCAAAAAATGCCGCTCTTCCTATCTTAATGGCAGCTGTATTGTCAGAAACTCCTGTTGTTATTGGTAATGTACCAAGACTTAATGATATCGAAACAACAATAAAGTTATTAAAACAGCTTGGTGCTGAAGTTGATTGGTTGTCTGATAACGAATTACGTATTAATGCAAGTACTATTAATCACTGTAAAGCTACCTATGATTTAGTGAAAACGATGCGAGCATCGGTACTAATTTTAGGGCCCTTACTCGCACGATTTGGTCATGCACAAGTGTCATTACCTGGTGGTTGTGCTATTGGTGCAAGACCGGTGAATCTTCATATTCAAGGTATGAAGTTAATGGCTGCACACATTGATGTTGAAAACGGTTATATCAATGCAAGTAAAGCTGGACGCCTTAAAGGTGCTAACATCTTTATGGATACAGTGAGTGTAACCGGTACTGAAAACTTAATGATGGCAGCGGCACTAGCCAAAGGTACTACTGTAATCGAAAATGCTGCGCGTGAACCTGAAATTGTTGACCTTGCTAACTTCTTAAATAGCATGGGTGCTAAAGTTTCAGGTGAAGGTACTAATACATTAACTATCGAAGGTGTAGAATCTTTAAAAGGTGAACGTTACAGTGTTATGCCTGATCGTATTGAAACAGGTACCTTCTTGGTAGCTGCAGCGGTTACTCAAGGTAAAGTGCGTTGTTTACATACAGATCCTAGCTCAATGGAAGCTGTATTAAGTAAATTGCAAGAAGCTGGAGCAATACTTGAAGTAGGTGATGATTGGATAGATATTACTATGCCAAATAGACCTAAATCAGTAAATATTCGAACTGAGCCACACCCGGCATTTCCAACTGATATGCAGGCACAGTTTGTTGCGATGAATGCTATTGCTGATGGCACATCGACCACGGTAGAAACAATTTTCGAAAACCGCTTTATGCATGTACCTGAATTACAACGTATGGGTGCTAATATTAGCTTAGAGGGTAATACTGCAATTAGTTGCGGCGTGAATAGCTTAAATGGGGCTCAGGTAATGGCAACTGATTTAAGAGCTTCTGCTAGTTTAGTGATTGCAGGTCTTGTTGCAACCAGTGAAACTCAAGTTGATCGCATTTACCATATTGATCGTGGTTATGAAAAAATTGAAAAGAAATTACAAGCATTAGGAGCTGATATTACACGGATCAGTGTATCAAGTTAGTATTGTGATCTTAAATATAGAAAATGAAAAAAGCGCTTGATAGCGCTTTTTTATTATCTATTGAAACTCACCAATAGTGATATTGATTAATTGTTCTTGTTTATTTCTATAAACTAAAAATGTGAGTACGGTACCAGGTTTTGTTTCTGCAATAATATCAAGCGCCTGAGTAATACTTGTAATGGTTATATTATCAATTTTTGTCACTAAATCATTCACGGCCAAGCCGCCAATATCTGCTGGGCTGTCTGCAATAATTTTCGTCACAATAAAACCTTTAACATCGTTAACTGCACTGCTGGTAATGCCTAGCCAGCCACGAACAACACGGCCATGGGTGATTATTTTTTTCATGACTTTATTGGCTAATTGATAAGGTACAGCAAAGAAAATACCTTGAATATTGACTTGTGGATCAGTTTGAGTAAATTTACGTGAATTAATCGCCACGAGCTGGCCATTCGTATTGACTAATGCACCGCCAGAGTTACCTTCATTAATGGCAGCATCCATTTGTAAAAACTCAAGATAGCTTGTTGTACTTAAACCATTTCTACCCGTCCCGCTAACAATACCTTGAGTGACCGTTTGACCTAAATTTAATGGGTTACCAATAGCTAAAACAATATCACCCACTAGTGATACCATTTCTTGTTTTTGAGGAATTACAGGCAAATTATCAGCATCAACTTTTAAAACAGCTAAATCAGTTAGGCTATCAATACCAATAAGTTGTGCAGGGTATTGCTGCCCTGATTGTAAAACAACAACAATTAAATCTGCATCTTGAACAACATGATAATTAGTTAAAATATAACCATCAGCTAACATAATAACACCAGAGCCTAGCTTAGTCGTATTGAGTTTTTGTCGGCTAAATCGGCTATCTTGACTAATGTCATTTGAATAAATATTGACGACAGCAGGCCCTGCAACACTCACCGCTTTAGCATATGAAAGTGGCGCCTCATTTTGGTGTTTCGTCTTAAGTAATGATGATATAAAAGGCGTGTTAATACGAAAGTCAGGAACAAGAAACAGTAAGGCTATTGCCAATAAAACACCGTAGCTTAATGAATTTAATATATATTTTAAGATAGATGAATATTTCACAATGAATGAATAGACCAAAATTAAGTTAATGTATAACAATAACATAAAATTGTGATTATTTAATCGGTAAGTTAATTTTATTGCGGTTGAATTAATTTATATGCACTATTTTAGCGTTAAGAATGCCCTTCAAAATATAATGTAATTACTATTTGAAGGGCAATATATTCAACTTTTTAATGAAAGCTAAAGGTTGTTGATTAACGCAACATCAAGAATAAAGAGGTATTATCTCTTGCAATATTTAACGCAAACGTACCTTTTTTATCTTTAAAATAGTTTCTTAAATCAGCAAGGTTTTTAACGCGAGTACGATTAACACCTATAATTACATCGCCTTTTTTCAACCCTCGAAGATGTGCTTGGCTGTTTGCTTCAACAGATTCTATTTCTACTCCTTCTGCATGATTAACAAGTGTAGCACCTTCTAACATTCTATGAATTGTTTTGGCTGCAACATCAATGCTTTTCGCATTTTGAAGAGTGACTGTGTATTTCTTCTCTTTACTATCACGCACAATGGTTAATTTAACTTTTTTACCTGCGCCAATAGAGCCTATTTTACCGCGTAATTCACTGAATGATTTAATTGCTTGACCATTAACTTGCGTTATAACGTCACCGGCTTTTAAGCCTGCTGCTTCAGCTGCAGAATCAGGCAAAACCTGTTCAATAAAGCCACCTTGGCTTGCTTCAAGTTCCATTGCTTTGGCTATTTCACTATCGACACTTCTGCCTGAAACACCTAATACACCTCGTCTAATTTCACCGAATTCAATAATTTGGCTAACAAGGTTGTTCATCATATTACTTGGGATAGCGAAACCAATACCAACATTACCGCCATTAGGGCCTAAAATAGCCGTATTAATACCAATAAGCTCTCCACGTAAATTAACGAGTGCACCACCAGAGTTACCACTGTTAATTGCTGCGTCGGTTTGAATAAAGTCTTCAAAGTTTTCTATGTTTAAGCCGCTACGACCAAGTGCACTGACAATACCCGAGGTTACCGTTTGACCTAAACCAAAAGGGCTACCAATAGCAACGGCAAAATCACCTACTTCAAGGTTGTCTGAATTAGCTATTTGAATAGCAAGTAAGTCATCAGCTTCAATTTGTAATAAAGCAATATCGCTTGCGGCATCAGAGCCTAGTTTTTTTGCTTCAATTTGGCGACCATCTTTTAAGGTGACTAAAATTTCATCTGCATGATCAACTACATGGTTATTAGTAACAATATAACCTTCTTTAGCATCGACAATGACACCGGAACCTAAACCTTGAAAAGGTCGTTCTTGTGGACCTTGTTGTTGCCTAGGGTTACCAAAAAAGCGAAAAACATCTGGAATATTTTGTTGAACTTTTTGTGTGCCTTTAACCGATATACTAACAACAGCTGGTGTTGCTGTTTTTAACATTGGTGCCAAACTAGGAATTGCTTGGCCATTAACCGCTAAAGGTAAGTTAGCCATTGTTGGCATGCTAACGAGAGCTAAACTACTTGAGAGTAAAGTAGCTCGTATAAATAAAGGTAATTTTTTCATATTTATCACAAATTCCTAATATAAATGAATTAAACGCTTACTTATGAAGACAAAGGTTAAGCTTAGTTAGTTCCTCTTCTTTCATTAACTCTTTGTAACAGATTGTTTCGAATCATCAAATAAGCCACTGGCTTTGTTTGAATAATCTAGTGGTGGTTCAGTATTCGTAACTTCCTGTATTTTGTTTTTATTTGAATCTTGTAAAGTAATTGACTTAGCTAAATGCTCTTGTGTTTCTTGATCAAAAAAAGGCATGTCAGGTTTATCGTCTTCGGTTGCTTTATTTAATAGCTTGGTACTTTCTTCCATTTGCTTCATTGCTGCTTGGCAAGTCGTGTTCATTTGTTCTAACAATTTAGCTGAATCATCTAAATGTTTCGCTACATCTAATTTATATTGTGATAAAGCCTCCTCATTTTCTTTAACTTTTTCATTTAACTGTTTTTGCTCTGTCGCTGATATCGATAATGCTTTATAACCAGCTGCACCGATTAGTGCCCCCAATAAAAAAATAAGAATACCGTATACTATTACCATAATAAAAAACCTCTTAGACTTTTTGAAAGAAAACTTGCTACGATAACTTTCGTTTCGTACTGTTCATATAATAAAAATAATGTAGCGATTGATATTTTACAAATGAAATATTTATGCTGACTCTATATACTATACCTCTCTTAATGTTTAACTGCATGAAATTCTATTATTTCTTTAGTAATTTTAAGCTTTAAGTATTTAAACATTTTAAAATTATATATCGACAAAAATAGCTGGCATCTACATGGTAAATATATCCCCATTACAGAAATATCAAGAAGATCTGAAGCGTGAAGACTTCCAATACGACGAAGCTCAAGAAAATGCGGTTAAACACTTACAGCGTTTATATGATGACTTACTCAACGTTAAACCTAAAAAGACAGGCATTCCACAAACATTAACGAAGTTAAAATCACTATTTTCGTCTAAGAATGAAAGTACTAACATCGTGCAAGGCTTATATTTTTGGGGAGGTGTAGGTCGAGGTAAAACCTACCTTGTTGATACATTTTATGATTGTTTGCCCTTTGATAATAAAATGCGCGTACATTTTCACCGTTTCATGCACCGTGTACATGATGAATTGAAGCAACTGCATGGCCAACAAGATCCTTTAAAGGTAATAGCAGAAAAATTTGCTAAAGAAACATGTATTATCTGTTTTGATGAGTTCTTTGTTTCAGACATCACTGATGCCATGATTTTAGGTACTTTATTTGAAGAACTTTTTGCGCGCAATGTCACTTTAGTCGCTACCAGTAATATTGTACCAGATGAGCTTTATCGAAACGGTTTACAGCGAGAACGATTTATGCCGGCCATTAACTTAATTAATATGCATACAGACATTGTTAATGTTGATAGTGGTGTTGATTATCGATTACGTACCCTTGAGCAAGCAGAAATATATCATTCACCCTTAGACAATAGCGCAAATGATAATTTACGTCGTTATTTTAAACAGCTTTCGATAGAAGTAGGGCAAGAAAATACCACAATAGAAATTAATCATCGTGAATTAGAGGTTATTGAAGTTTCAGAGGGTATCGCTCATTTTGATTATTCTGTTCTTTGTGAAAGCGCAAGAAGTCAATCTGATTATATGGAACTCAGTAAAGTTTATCACACCATCTTACTGGCTAATGTCAAACAAATGAGCGTAGAGCGCGATGATGCGGCTCGTCGCTTTATTGCCATGATTGATGAGTTTTATGAACGTAATGTGAAGTTAATTATTTCTGCCGAAGTTGTGATGGCTGAATTATACTCTTACGGTGGTTTAGAGTTTGAATTTAAGCGTTGTTTGAGCCGTTTACAAGAAATGCAATCACATGATTATTTGGCGAGTGAGCATTTACCGTAAATAGATATTCAAACAGCATAATAAGTTTTGACGGGGCGTTTATTAATCATTAAGTGAGTAAATTCATCAAAAGATTAAATAATATACGTGATCTTTTATTTTAAGTTCTGTATAATCCGCGCTCCCTAACGTTACAAATGCCTATTGCTCTTTCCAAAGCAATAAGCGCAGACTCGATACTCGAAGGGGTACTGGCGTAGTCTTTAAATAATCGACAACCGCTGGTTGTTTTTTAAGTAACTATTTTAAAATGGGTTTTTTAATGAAAACTTTCGTAGCAAAATCAGAAAGCGTACAACGCGAATGGTTTTTAGTAGATGCAACTGACAAAACGTTGGGTCGTATCTCTACTGAAATCGCTAGTCGTTTACGTGGTAAACATAAAGCAGAATATACTCCAAGTGTTGACACTGGCGATTACATCGTTGTTATCAATGCTGAAAAAGTAAAAGTAACAGGTAACAAAGCGAAGGGTAAAATTTATTACTCTCATACTGAATTCCCTGGTGGCTTAAAGCAAATTAGTTTTGAAAAGCTTATTGAGAAAGCACCTGAGCGTGTTATCGAATTCGCTGTTAAGGGTATGTTACCAAAAGGTCCTTTAGGCCGTGACATGTTCCGTAAACTAAAAGTGTATGCTGGCTCTGAGCACAAGCATACTGCACAACAACCACAACTTTTGGAGCTATAAGCAATGGCTGATAATCAATATTACGGTACTGGTCGTCGCAAGAGCTCAACTGCTCGTGTGTTTATGAAAGCTGGTAACGGTGCAATTACAATTAATAAACGTGACATTTCTGAATACTTTAGTCGTCCAACGGCTCGTATGGTTGTTCGCCAACCATTAGAATTAGTAGAAATGTTAGAGAAATTTGACTTTAACATCACTGTAGTTGGTGGTGGTATCTCTGGTCAAGCGGGTGCAATTCGTCACGGTATTACTCGTGCCTTAATGCAATTTGACGAAACTTTACGTGCTGATTTACGTAAAGCTGGTTTCGTTACTCGTGATGCTCGTAAAGTTGAACGTAAGAAAGTTGGTTTACATAAGGCTCGTAAAAAGCCACAATTTTCAAAACGTTAATATTTTATATACGTTTCAAAAAAGCTGGTTTTTACCAGCTTTTTTTATACCTGTTATTTGGTAAAACATTCATTCTTTTTATTTTATGATTCGATATTATTCGCTATTATGATTAATTTAATTGTCTTGTAAAAAATAAACCTTTTCTTTATTATCACAAAGAAATTATTGTTATTTTATTCATGTTATCTTTAGTGTTTTTTATAAAATATTAAGTAAAAAAATATGTAAAGTTAATTAAGAGACATTGGAGAAAGTCAATGAGCAATGGGTCCGTCAATAACGGTCGCAGACGCTTTTTAACCGCAGCAACTTCAGTTGTTGGTGGTATAGGTGTTGCCGGTGTAGCTGTTCCTTTTATTCATTCATGGAACCCAAGCGCGAAAGCAAAAGCAGCTGGGGCACCTGTTGAAGTGCCTGTAGATAAAATAAAACCAGGACAAATGATTCGCGTAGAGTGGCGTGGCAAGCCAGTGTATATTGTTCGTCGTACTACAGAAACCATCAATGAATTATCAAGTCATGATAAAAAACTTAGAGATCCAACATCGCTAGAGCCTCAGCAGCCGAATTATACCATGAACCTTCACCGTTCTATTAATCCAGAATTTATGGTTGTATTAGGTGTTTGTACACATTTAGGCTGTGCTCCAACCCATTTTAAAGGTAACTTTGAACAACACATTGCAGGTGTTAAAAATGGTTTTTTCTGTCCATGTCATGGCTCTAAATTTGATATGGCTGGTCGTGTTTTTAAAGGAGTACCTGCACCGCTGAACCTTATGGTGCCCGAACATTCTTTTCCAACGCCAAATACCTTATTAATTGGTGTTGGGCCTGAGACAGAGGACGCGTAATGAAACTCTCATTAATGAATAATTTATTAGGCTGGCTTAATAAGCGTTTACCTGTGACAGATTCATATAATAAACATATGGGTCAGTATCCAGCACCGAAAAATTTTAATTTTTGGTACATATTTGGCTCTTTATCTTTGTTGGTACTTGTTAATCAAATTATGACAGGTATTTGGTTAACAATGCACTATGAGCCTTCGGCCGAAGGTGCTTTTGCTTCAATTGAATACATTATGCGTGATGTTGATTATGGCTGGTTACTTCGTTATATGCACTCTACAGGCGCCTCTGCATTTTTTATTGTTATTTACTTACATATGTTTCGCGGTTTAATTTATGGCTCTTACCAGAAGCCTCGTGAGCTGCTGTGGGTTTTCGGTATGATGCTTTACTTAGTTTTAATGGCTGAAGCGTTTATGGGCTACTTATTACCGTGGGGTAATATGAGTTACTGGGGCGCGCAGGTTATTATTTCATTATTTAGTGCAATACCTGTTATTGGTGACGATCTCGCTATTTGGATCAAAGGTGATTACGTGGTTTCTGGCGCTACGTTAAATCGTTTCTTTGCATTACATGTAATAGCGTTACCATTAGTGCTTGTTATTTTAGTGTTTTTACATTTATTAGCTTTACATGAGGTTGGCTCTAATAACCCTGATGGTATTGATATTAAAAAACCTAAAGGCTCAATTAAAAAAGAAGACAAATCGAAGTTTACGTTTCACCACGCGTTTACCAGTAAATACGACATTGTTGATGCGATACCTTTTCATCCTTATTACACCGTAAAAGATATAATGGGGGTTGTCGCATTTCTAATGATTTTTTGTTGGGTTATGTTCTTTTATCCTGAAGCCGATGGTTACTTTTTAGAGGCTCCTAACTTTACACCAGCTAATGGGTTGAAAACACCTGAACATATTGTTCCTGTGTGGTACTTTGGTCCGTTTTATACGATTTTACGTGTTATTCCTGATAAATTGCTTGGTATGTTGGGAATGTTTACTGCTATAGCAATGTTGTTTGCTTTACCTTGGTTTGATCGTGGTATGGTTAAATCATTTCGTTTTCGTAGTAAAATACATTATTTTAATTTAATACAATTTACAGTGTGCTTTTTAATATTAGGCTTTTTAGGTACCTTACCAGCATCAGATTTTACAAATGTCGTAGGGCGAATAGCAACGTTTGGTTATTTTGGATTTTTTATCGCGTTATGGTTTTATAGTAAAAATGAATTAACAAAACCGGTACCAGAAAGAGTAATAAAATAATGAAAAAGATTATTTGCTTAATTGTACTATTACCGTTGTTTTTTTTTGCATCAGCAGCGACTTTAGCGTTAGATAAACCGGGTAACGACCTAAGTGATAAATCATCACTTAAACGAGGTTTTAAATCCTATTTAACGTATTGTTTAGCATGTCATCAATTAGCATATCAGCGTTATAATAGAACATTTACTGATTTAGACATCGATGAAAAAGAAGGTAAACTCAGTTGGATGCCAACAGGTGAGAAAACGAGTAATCATATTATAAATAATTTACCGGCAAAAGACGCCGCTAAATGGTTTGGTAGTACACCGCCTGATTTAACATTAGTCACTCGCTTTAGAAGCCCTGAATATATTTATACGTATTTACGAACATTCTATATCGATGAAAATCGTCCATTTGGTGTTAATAATGCGGTATTTCCTGAAGTTGGTATGCCACATGTGCTACAAAACTTGCAAGGTATAAGAACAATGGATTATCATGGCGAACTTTCTGAAGCTACAGGTGGCAGTATGACTACCGAAGAGTATGATAGCTTCGTTCGTGATTTAGTTAATTTCTTAGAATATGTTGGAGAACCAAATAAACTAGAACGTAAATCATTAGGTTATTGGGTATTAGGGTTTTTATTGGTATTATTTACTCTGACTTATCTATTGAAAAAAGAATACTGGAAAGATATTTATTAAATTCTTTATCGCATAAAGTTTTATTGGGAGCTTTAAGTTCCTTTATATGTATTTAAAAATGTAATTATGGAGGCATAAATGGCCGTAGCAGCAAACAAACGTTCAGTAATGACGATGTATTCTCATGCTGATGATATGTATAGTCATCAAACACGCATCGTTTTAGCTGAAAAAGGTGTGGGTGTTGATATCCATTTAGTTGAGTTAGACAATTTACCTGAAGATTTAATTGATCTAAATCCATACGGTACAGTACCAACATTGATTGACCGTGAATTAGCGCTTTATGAAGCAAGTATTATTATTGAATATCTTGATGAGCGTTTTCCACATCCACCATTAATGCCTGTTTACCCTGTTTCTCGTGGTCGCAGTCGCTTGATGATGCATCGTATTGAGAATGATTGGTATAGTTTAGCTAAAATTATTATTGCTAATGATAGTGTTGAAAGTGTTGAAAAAGCACGTCAAGAATTAAAAGAAAGCTTATTAAGTGTAGCACCTATTTTAAATGAAGCGCCTTACTTTATGAGTGAAGAATTCAGCTTAGTTGATTGTTATTTAGCCCCTTTATTATGGCGCTTACCAGCATTCGGCATTGAATTAACAGGGCAGGGTTCTAAAGAGTTAAAGTCTTACATGTTGAAATTATTTGAACGTGAGTCTTTTCAAGCTTCATTAACAGAAGTTGAGCGAGAATTGCGCTTTGGTAACCCAGCATAATGACCAGTGAAATGACGTCGAACAAGCCTTATTTAATTAAGGCTTTTTACGATTGGATTTCAGATAATGAGCTTACGCCATATATTGTTGTTAAAGCCTCAATGCCGCACGTAATGGTGCCAGTTGCTTATGTTCAAAATGAAGAAATAGTATTAAATGTTTCTTCTGGCGCTGTAGGTGGTATTGCTTTAACTGATAGTGCAATTGAGTTTAGTGCCCGGTTTGGCGGTCAATTAGAAAACTTATATGTGCCATATGGTGCTATCTCGGCTATTTACGCGAAAGAGAATGGTGCTGGTACCGCATTACCTTTAGAAGAAATTATCGAAGGTGATGATAGTTCAGAGATAACAGAAACATTTGATTTATCATCGGTTGATACGAGTTCAGCTGATGTCTTAATCAGTCATAGCAACGAAAAACCGAAATCAAAGAAAAGTAAGCGACCGTCGTTAAGCATTGTGAAGTAAGTTATTACTCATTAATGTTTAAGTATAAAAAAACAAGCGATAAGCTTGTTTTTTTATACTTAAAATACTGTTTTATTATCACACTAAAGAATAATCTTATTCTTCAATATACTCAAAAGCATTAAATACTCTATTAACACCTGTAACATTACGCGCTATTTCTATGGCATTTTGTGCTTTAGGTTCGTCAATTACACCCATTAGAAATACTTCGCTATTTTCGGTTACCACTTTAATGTTAATAGCATCTAATTTTTCATTTTTAAACAATGCCATTTTAACTTTAGATGTTAACCAAACATCATTACTGCGTGTTTTTACTGAACTTTTATTTGCGATGCGAATTTGGTTGTGAATTGTTTCAACACCATCAATATCAACAATCGTTTTTGCTACAACATCTTTCAAGTGCATATTAGGCGCTTGACCAACGATTAATACGCTGCCGTTAATGCTTGTGACAAAAATATGTGTATTATCGTCAATCGCTGAGTTTTTTTTCAATTCAGCGTACGCATTTAACTCAATCGTTTGGTCATCAATAAAATTACCTAAACTGCGCTCATCTTTAGCAACAGTTGTAGTTCCGCTAATTAAGCTCAGTACCGCAAAGGTAATACACCCTTGAAGCATGGTTGATGCAATAATAATTATAAACAGTCTTTTAAAGGGCATAGATTAGCCTCCTTGAGGAAATAATGTTGTATCGATAATTTCACATAAACAGTGAATAACAACTAAGTGTACTTCTTGAATACGTGAAGTACGTTGAGATGGAACACGAATTTCTACATCGTTTTCACCTAATAAACCCGCTATATCGCCACCGTCAGAACCTGTTAATGCAACAATTGGCATATCACGAGCAACTGCTGCTTCAATCGCTTTAACAACATTAGCAGAGTTACCACTGGTTGATATAGCAAGTAGAACATCACCTTTACTACCTAGGGCACGTATTTGTTTTGAAAACACTTCTTCAAAGCAGTAATCATTAGCAATTGATGTAATTGTTGATGAATCAGTTGTTAATGCTATTGCAGGTAAGCTAGGGCGTTCTGTTTCAAAGCGATTTAATAATTCAGCAGAAAAATGTTGTGCATCGCCAGCAGAACCACCGTTACCACAACTAAGTATTTTATTGCCACTTAATAAGCTTTGAACCATAATCATACCGGCTTTTTCAATAGAGCCAGCTAATGCTTCACTAGCTGCTATTTTAGTTTGAATACTTTCAGTAAAATTATTGTTGATAAGATCTAGCATTGCATTGATTCCGTTAAAAAGAGTTAGTTAACCAGTTAAGTGTTGGTTGGTTTAGTTCGCCATCAATAGTGATAACATCAAACCTGATAGCCGTATTATATTCATTTAATTGCTGTTGTTGCAGGTACATTTGTGCACTTTTTTGTATTTTTTTTTGTTTACTTAAAGAAACAGCTGAAATTGCACCACCAAAAGTTGATTTTTGGCGATATTTCACTTCAATAAAAATATACAAGGATTCAGAGCGAGCAATAATGTCTATTTCACCAAAACGGCAATGATAATTCTGCATTTCAATAATAAGACCTTGCTTAATCAGATAATGTTTCGCTATTTCCTCAGCGGCATCTCCTATTTTTTTTGTTGTGCTTTTATTCCATAACAACTTCGCTCACCTTATTATTTTGGTAACGGCCCCAAGTTAAACTGCGAATAAGAATATTATCTTCATTTAATACTAACGTACCGGTTTGACCAGAGAATCGTAAGTAAGTTCTATTTTGCATTTGAGGCAAGGTATTTAATAATTGTAAGCTGTCATAACCCATTGCAAATATCGGTTGTAAGTTATAATTACGTTTAGGCCATAATAATTTATTTAACTGAGCAAGTTCTTTGTTTTGTGTTTGACTCTCAAGTAATAGTGGTATTTGAGTAAATGTTAAGCCTCGTAGATCATTTGCTGTACTTTTATCGGCTTGTATAGAATGGCTTCTTGAACTTGAAAATACAGGAATGACCTTGGCAAATGGGCTTATGTTTACATCGATGTAAGGTTTTAATAAGCGCATTTGCGTAGGTGTGGCAACAATATAAATCATATCAATATCTCTACGATTTCTTGCTTCGAATTTTATACTTTCACGAAACTTACTGCGTAAGCTTTTGATACGGCTTTGGCTTTTATCAATTGCTAACACTTCTTTGATCATTGTTTGCATTTCTTGCCCTTGTTTAAAAGGCGTCACCTCTAACGTATTGTTAGTTAAATCAAACCATTGTTTAGAAAAAGCGTTTGCTATACGCAAGCTAGCTCTATCATCATAACTGAGTACTATTGGGTGTTTAAAGTTGCGCTGGCTAAGCTGGCTTGCAGCCTGAGTTGCTTCGTCTTCAGGGCGCATTGACAATGCAATTTGGTGAGGTTGTAATGGCTGTTCAGGTACATTTAATAAAAGAGTAGGTAAAGACAGTTCAGCGATTGCTAGGTAGCTTTCTACATGTTTTTTTAGTAGTGGACCAATGACATATTGAGTTTCATTTAATTGTAATTGTTGAGGTAACTCTTCAAAGTTAACATTATTCGTGTCAATAAAGGTTAATTGATATTTATTTGAATTTTCTTTTATTACATCATGTGTGTAGGCAGACAAGATACCCTCTTGTACGGTTTTCCCAATTGTCGCTTGTGGACCTGTTAAGGGAATAAGTATCGCAATATTTTTTAACTCAGACGTTTTTTGAACTGGTGTGAGTAATTCAGGGAAAATATTGTTAGCAGGGTGATTTTTGTATGTACTTTGCCAGCGGATTAATTCGTTAGTTTGAGGTGTTTTAGAGCTAATTTTGTTGGCTATGAGTGATAGTTCAATCCAGCCATTGACTAATGGTGCTTGTAACTTTTGTAATTGAACTTGTTGCCACTGCGATAACCTAGAAATATTTGTCCAAATATAGTGTGAGTCGTCAGTTATTTTCTCGGTAATTAGTTGATTATTTTGCTGAATAGTTAAATACGCGCCATGTAAATAACTATTCAGTGCTGAAATATCGTCATTTTTTTCATGAAAGATCAAATGTTCTACATAATAATATTCGGCAGAGTTTGTGATGTTAAAGTTTTCAGCTATCCAGTTGCTTTGGTTTAATAATGTTTCGCTGCGAGATATTTCATTTAAAGAAAAGCTCGCTGTTGCAGCAATCACTGTCAAATTATATTGCTGTTGACCTGTTTGCTTTGTTGTTAATAAATGCTCTGATAACCACAATGCTTTGTCGGGCTTATTTTCTAATAAATAAAGGCGTGAGGCTTCTATTAATAATGAATTCGCTTGCTTAGGTTGACTTTTTTTAGCTTGAATTACTAGCTGGGTAGCACTCACTTTACTTTCTTTTTTTTCATTAATTGAGGTTGGCTTTTTCTCAATAGCTGCTTTTTTCGTTGGTGTAGAACAACTCGTTAGTACTATTAAAGACAATAAAGAAAACAAAAATAAAGCATCATATTTAAATAAAGAACGAAAACTTGGTAATAGTAGAGAAAAATGCACTGGAATATACCGGAGAGTTAAATAGTAGGGTTATAATAAACGGCATATTGATTATGCTCAACTAATTAACCTCAGTTAATTGTTTATTGGGTATACAAATTCACCTAAAGCTAATGTTATTAGCTCTGTGCTAAAGGTAAAAAATGACAACACAAGACAATGCGGGTAATTTATACATTGTTTCTACACCTATTGGAAACTTGGGCGATATTACTGAACGTGCGCTACGAATATTAGCCGAAGTTGATTTAATTGCATGTGAAGATACGCGTCATACGAATAAACTATTAACACATTTTTCAATTAAAAATAAAACGTTATCTTTGCATGATCACAATGAAAGACAGCGCCAAGATCAAATTGCTAATTTATTACAGGAAGGCAAAAACATTGCCTTAGTGTCAGATGCAGGTACGCCGTTAATTAGTGATCCTGGTTTCCACATTGTTAAATATTTACGAGAATTGAACCTTTCAGTTGTACCTGTACCTGGAGCTTGTGCACTAATTGCTGCATTATCAGCGTCTGGTTTACCGACTAATCGCTTCACTTTTGAAGGTTTTTTACCTTCTAAATCAGGTGCTAGAAAAGCTACGTTAACCGCCTTAGCAAATGAAGAAAGAACTATGGTTTTTTATGATGCACCGCGCCGCGCTATTGATACAGTTGATGATATTGTTGAAGTGCTTGGAGAAGAACGTCAAATTGTTATTGCTAGAGAATTAACGAAAACATTTGAAACCATACACAATGATACTGCAGGTAATATTCAGAAATGGTTAAGAGAAGATCCTAATCAATTGAAAGGTGAAATGGTGTTAATGATTGAAGGTGTAAAAGTTGATACGTCAGAAATTACGCCACAAATCACAGAAACACTACGTATGTTAGTGAAAGAATTACCTCCTAAAAAGGCATGTGCGATTACTGCTGATATTTATAAGGTAAAGAAAAACATGTTATACGACTTAGCACTTTCATTACGATAGAACTCATATTATGGTGTTGTACTATTTATGTCATTTAATTTACTCTATTTATTATGCGCAAATTAAAAATACAGGTCGTATATTTTCTGATTGTATCTCTATGCTCTTTTAGTGTTATATCAAAAGAAAATGAACAAATTTTAACATTAGTCACTGTTGAAAACTTAGCTTTTACTCCACAGTTATATCAAAAAGTATCATTGGCTTATGAAGAAGTGGGTTATGTACTTGAACTAATAGAAATGCCTTCTAAAAGAGCTTTCATTGAAGCTAAAAATAATAAGCTAATTGATGGTGATTTAGTTCGTATCGAAGGTGCTGAAAGTATACATATTGATTATATTAGAATACCTGTCCCTATGTATTATGCGAGAATCAAAGCATATATTTCAGAGCCTAATTTTACTGTAACTGATTGGGACAGTTTATCTAATTATAGTTTGGTTACTGTAAGAGGAATACTTGCTACTAACAAACCATTAGAAAAAAGAAACTTGGCTTTTAAAGCCGTTTCAAGCCCTCAGCAAGCGTTAAATATGGTGAAACGAAAACGTTTGAATGTAGCGATTCTTGTGGTTAATACGATAGAAAATTCGATCAATATAGAAAAGATTACACATGACTTTCCTTACAGTGTAGAAATAGATAAAAAAGCTTTTTTTCATTTCATACATAAAAGGCATAAAGCAATAGTTCCTGAATTAACGAAAGCTTTTGAAGAGGTTTTTTCTGATGTTAACAGTGATATTTAGCTCCTTAAATATAAGTTAGTTGTTTAATTTTTTTATCTATTTATTAGGTTAAACTTAGATACTCAGGTAGAATACC
>JALZUE010000024.1 GCA_023301705.1 Alteromonadaceae bacterium
AAAATTAATTAGAATAAGTTAAATTATTAATACACGTAGGTATAAAACTGTTAAAAGCGACCCTTTCCATATCATGATAACTACCACAACTACTTGTTTCAAAATAGTTATAATTAAATACAGTTATATTGTTAATTGCGTCATTATCAAATTCGTCTAAATCAAAAATAAGTACCACTGTTTGATTTGTTTCACTATCATGAATAATAAAATCAATAGAGCTGAATGTTATTTCGTTATTGTTATCGAAAAAATCATTAATAACAATGACTGTATTATTTTCATCATCATAAGAATAAAAGCTTTGACGTCTCACTTCATTCGTAAATGTATCAAAAACTATATTTAGACTTTCATCACCAACAGAAATAGAGTCATCATTAATGGTAGAAAACTCCGATAAACTAGATAAAACATTACCAAGAAATTCATTAATAGAATAAATACCGCCCTTTATTTTAATTTTCTTTCTCTTTTAGCCCAATAAGAAATGTGGGTGCTAGGCTTAATGCTTTTGGTTGCTTAAACTGTTGCCACAAAGAAGACTCATCGCCATAGTCGGCAATACAACACCTAACAAACAAAGGCTAAAAACAAATAAAAATAATGATAAGAAGCTTTGAATACGCTTAATTTTTTTATTGTTTGTATTTTCTAGCGGTAGAAACTGTATTTATATCATTATTTATATCATTATTTATATTTAGACAATATGTATAATAGTGGCATATCATAATATTAATTTTTGAATAAATTGATAACATTAAAAACTGCTTTAAAAGCGCAAATATTCACCCTAATTTAATAACTAAGGCTTCTAACCATGGCACAACCATTACCCGATAAATTCATTATGAATATGAATAGGGTATCGAAAGTAATACCACAAACAAAACGTACTATTTTAAAAGATATTTCTCTTTCATTTTTCCCTGGGGCAAAAATTGGGGTACTAGGTTTAAATGGTTCAGGTAAATCAACGTTACTTCGTATAATGGCCGGCGTTGATACTGAATTTGAAGGTGAAGCCAAAGCTTTAGCAGGTACTAATATTGGTTACTTACCACAAGAGCCATTGCTTGATGAAGAAAAAACGGTACGTGAAATTGTTGAAGAAGCTGTATCTGTTGTAAAAAATGCAATGACGCGCCTTGATCAAGTTTACATGGAGTATGCTGAAGAAGGTGCAGATTTCGATAAACTTGCTAAAGAGCAAGGTGAATTAGAAGACATCATCAATGCTCACGACGGTCATAATATTGATAACGTACTAGAAAAAGCGGCTGACGCTTTGCGCTTACCACCTTGGGATCAAAAAATTGGTGTATTAAGTGGTGGTGAACGTCGCCGTGTTGCTTTGTGTCGCTTGTTACTTCAAAAACCCGATATGTTGTTACTTGATGAACCAACTAACCATTTAGATGCTGAATCAGTTGCATGGTTAGAGCGTTTCTTACATGACTTTACTGGTACTGTTGTCGCTATTACCCATGACCGTTACTTTTTAGATAATGTTGCCGGTTGGATTTTAGAGCTTGACCGTGGTTATGGTATTCCATGGGAAGGTAATTATTCTACATGGCTTGAGCAAAAAGAAGCACGTTTACAGCAAGAATCAAAAAGTGAAAGTGCATTACAAAAAACAATTAAACAAGAACTTGAATGGGTTCGTCAAAATCCGAAAGCACGCCAGTCTAAAAACAAAGCGCGCATGGCACGCTTTGAAGAGCTTAATAATCAAGACCATCAAAAGCGTAATGAAACAAACGAATTATACATTCCACCTGGGCCACGCTTAGGCGATAAAGTGCTTGATGTGAATAACTTAACTAAATCATTTGGCGATCGCGTATTAATTGATGATTTAAGCTTCAGTATTCCTAAAGGTGCTATCGTTGGTATTATTGGCGCCAATGGTGCGGGTAAATCAACACTATTTAATATTTTATCTGACGCACAAGCGCCTGATTCAGGTACAGTTGAGTTAGGTGACACTGTAAAGTTAGCTAGCGTAGAACAATTTCGTGACAGCATGGACGATACGAATACAGTCTTCCAAGAAATTTCTGAAGGCCATGATATTATTCAAATTGGTACTTATGAAATTCCTTCTCGCGCATATTGTAGCCGTTTTAACTTTAAAGGTAATGATCAGCAAAAGTTAATTGGTAATTTATCTGGTGGTGAACGCAACCGTGTGCATTTAGCCAAACTAGTGAAAACGGGTGGTAACTTATTATTATTAGATGAACCAACCAATGATTTAGATGTTGAAACCTTACGTGCACTTGAAGAAGCGCTATTAGAGTTCCCTGGTTGTGCAATGGTTATTTCACATGACCGTTGGTTTTTAGACCGTATTGCAACACATATTATTGATTACCGTGATGAAGGCCAAGTCAACTTCTTTGAAGGTAACTTTACTGATTACAATGAGTGGTTAAAGAAAACATTAGGCCCTGAAGCACTAGAGCCACGTAGAATTAAATATAAAAAAATATAAATTTTTACATTTAAAAACTAAATAAAAGGCACTTTACAGTGCCTTTTTTATAAAAAAATACTATGCTAAGCCTACCTTAATATTACTAGAATATGGCAGTATGGATAACAGACGAAAATTCACACGTATTTTTTGTGCAATAGAAGCCCAATTAATTGTTGGCACTCAAGCTTACCTTGTAGAAATACAAGATATTTCTTTAAAAGGAGCGCTTGTTAAAGCCTTAGGAAAAAGTATTCCTAGTGAGAACAAAACAGGCTCGTTAACATTCTCATTTAACGACGAAGACGATGTGATTATGCATGTAGATATAATTCACAATCATGAAGGCGACCTTTGTCTACGTACCAGTGCTATGGATATTGAAAGCATCACCATATTAAAGCGTACTATCGAATTAAACTTAGGTGATTCAGAACAGCTTAACGCAGAACTCAGTGAACTTTCACGCACAAGTTAACGCTCACCCTACTCTTCATCAACATTAACAACATGTAAAAATAAGCCACATTATGCAACATATTATAATTTCTTTTATTGGCGATGATCGCCCAGGCATTGTAGATAACATTTCAAGTATTGTTAAACGCCATCATGGTAATTGGCAAACCAGTAGCCTACATCATTTATCTGGGTTGTTTGCTGGTATTATTGAAGTCACTGTTGATAAAAGTAATGAAGTTAGTTTATGCCAAGAATTAAATGACATAGCAGAGTTGAATATACAGTTAGCATTGGCTCCTGAACACCAAGCGCCTACCACAGAGAAAATAGTATTAGAGCTAACCGCTAATGACCGCTCTGGCATTATCAATAGTATTTCTTCGGTGATTCATCAACACAACGGCAACTTAATCAAGTTAGTTAGTAACCAACAAAGTGCTGCTCATTCGGGGCAAGTTATGTTTACCGCTAAAGCGCATATACATATTGATGAAAGCGCTATTGATAATATGATTGAATCTTTAGAGAGTATTGCCGATGATTTAATGGTTGATATTTCTAGATAAACCATTAA
>JALZUE010000025.1 GCA_023301705.1 Alteromonadaceae bacterium
ATGTAACAAGCGCACCGTTATATAATGTATCTTTACGAATTGGATTTAATGAGCGAATGATGGGTTCAAAACCAGCCATATCACCAACAAAGTCAACTTCACTTACATTGTAAGTGTCACCTTCGCTAACGTTTAATGTAACGTAAACACCTTCTTTATTAGGTGTTACTGATACTTGAGTAGAATCTACCTTATAACGTAAATACCCGCGATCTAAGTAATAACTTTCAATCGTTTCTTTATCACCTTGTAGCGTTTGCTTTTGGTACCTATCTTGTGCAAAAAGATTCCACCATGGTGAATCAAACTTCAACTCAATACGGCTTAATAGTGTTTCATCAGAAAACACCTCATTACCCACAATATTAATTTGCTCAATTGCAGCGGCATCGCCCTCGTTGAAATTGATTTTTATTGATACTCGATTACGAGGTAAATAAATAATCTCTGAACTAACATTCGCATTATATTTACCAACGCTGTAATAGAAATCTTCTAAACCTAGCTCTAAATTAGTCAATACTGTGCGGTCGAGTGTTTCACCGACACGTATATTGTTTTCATCTAAACTCTCAAGTAATTGTTCATCTTTAATGTCTTTATTGCCGTCATATTCAATATCACTAATAGTTTGACGTTCTTGTACGGTAAAGATAACTCTATTGCCATCTCTTGATACAGAAATATTATTAAAGTGGCCTGATTTAAAAAGACTCCTTATCGATTGTGATATACGAAAGTCATTTAAATTATCACCTACATTAAATGGAATATGAGTCAAAGCAGCACCAAGTGCTACACGTTGTAATCCTTTTACTTGAATATCTTCAACTTTAAAGGCTTCAGCAAAACTTGCCGAACTAAACAAACCTAATAACGCCGTTAATACTAATTTTCTTATTATCATAAATACAAACTTTATCGACTAAAATTAATCACAATCGGGAAATATCATTGAATAATGCAAACGCCATTAAACTAAATAATGCTATAGCACCGAACCGAAAACCTATTTCTTGAACTTTTTCTGGCACTGGCTTCCCTGTTAGAAGCTCTATAAGGTAATAGAGTATGTGTCCGCCATCAAGTACCGGGAGTGGTAAAAGGTTAAAAATACCTAAATTAATACTAAAAAACGCAACAAAGCTTAAAAAATAAACTAAACCGTAACTTGCGCTATTACCCGCACCTTGGGCAATGCCAACTGGACCACTTAAATTTTTTGCAGAAATATCACCAGAAACAAGCTTACCTAGCATTTCAAAAGATAAACGCGTTGTTTGCCATGTTTTCTCAACACCCTTGCCGATAGACTCAAATACACCATAAGTTAATGTGTATTCAAACCCTTCAGGCCAAGCTTCTCTTTGACGACCTACCCCTAAATACCCTTGCTCGATACCGTTACGATTTTTAGCAACTAATTGTACTTCTAATATTAACGTTTGATTAGCTCGCTCAATGGTTAAATCAATACGCTCTTTTGGTAATGCTTGTATTTTTTTCGTAAAATCATTGCAGTTTGAACTAACATTCTGCCCATTAATGGCAGTAAACTTATCACCAACAGATACACCTGCAATATCTGCTGGACTGCCTTTTTCAATAAAAGAAATGAAACAAGTACCACTTGGCGTAAAAGGAATAATTCCAACACCTTCAATTGCACTCATCACTTCGGGCTGATATTTCCATTGGCTTAAATCAACCAAACTACTACTAACATATTGACTGTCTAAACCAAGGGTTTTAATTTCTACAGCCTTATTGCCTATTTCAGCAACTAACGCCATATTAATATCTTGCCAAGTTTCTACTTTTCTACCATCTATAGAAATAATTTGCTGATTTACTTTTAATGTTGAGCGTTCTGTTACTGATTGTTCAACAAATTCACCAATGACTGGCTTTATCGTTGTTGTTCCTATTAAAAAAACAAAATAAAAAGCAACAATCGCTAACAAAAAATTCGCTATAGGCCCTGCTGAAACAATAGCAATACGTTGATAAACAGACTTACTATTAAATGTATTGTTTTTATCTTCTGGTAATACATCGTCGACGCGTTCATCAAGCATTTTCACATACCCACCTAAAGGTATTGCAGCAATAACAAACTCTGTTCCATGTTTATCAACTCTTTTCCATAGAGCTTTACCAAAGCCAATAGAAAAACGAATAACTTTAACATTACATTTTCTTGCTACCCAAAAATGACCATATTCGTGAAATGTCACTAATATGCCAATGGCAACAATAAAAAAAACTATATTCCAAATAAAGTCAGGCATTAAGATTTATCTTTAGCATATTTATTCACATCATCACTTTGTGAATATAAGGTTAATAATTGTTCTGTAAACTCTCTGACTTGTTTGTCTAAACACATAACGTCATCAATAGTATTTACCACATGTGAGACAAATTTATTGACAGAAGTTTCATTTATTTTATAAATATCAGTAAATTTAATTTGATGATTTAAAAAAGCTTCAACCGCAATTTCATTTGCAGCATTTAATGCTGTACAGGCAGACTGCCCTTGCTTACATGCATTAATGGCAAGCGCTAAATTAGGGTATTTATCAAAATCAGGGGCAGAAAAATCAAAAGATGGTGCACTAAAAAAATCAAGTGGTTTTACACCTGAATCTATACGTTCAGGATAAGCTAAAGCATGTGCTATTGGTGTGCGCATATCTGGATTACCCATTTGTGCAATCACTGAGCCATCGGTATATTGCACCATAGAGTGAATGATACTTTGAGGGTGTAATACAACTTGAATATCAGCAGGGTCTATATTAAATAACCATTTAGCTTCAATAAACTCTAGGCCTTTATTCATCATAGTTGCTGAATCAACTGATATTTTTTTACCCATATCCCAATTTGGGTGAGCACACGCTTCTTCGGGTGTAACGCTTTCTAAAGTCTGAATTTCACGTTCACGAAAAGGCCCGCCAGAGCCTGTTAATAAAATTTTATTAATGCCTTTAGATGCTAGCTCGCATGTTCCGGGCTGTGCTTGTTGTGACTCAGGTAAACATTGAAAAATAGCATTATGTTCACTATCAATCGGTAATAACGTTGCACCTGAGTTTTTCATCGCTTCAATAAAAATAGCGCCTGACGTTACAAGTGCTTCTTTATTCGCTAACAGAACCCTTTTACCCGCCTGAACGGCAGCGTAAGTTGATGCTAACCCTGTTGAACCGACAATTGCAGCCATGACAGTATCAACCGTTGGCGATGAAGCAATATCAATTAGTGCCTGCTGACCAGATAATACTTCGATAGATAAACCAGCGGTATCAATTAACGTTTTTAATATTAATGCATGCTCTTTAGAAACTAATACTACCTTTACAGGTAAAAACTTTTGACATTGTTCAAATATTCGCTCAACACTAGTATTTGCCGCTAAACTTTCAATAATAAATTTATCAGGGTGGCGCGCAATCACATCTAATGTGCTTTCACCAATAGACCCTGTTGCTCCTAAAACACAAATTCGTTGTAAAGTCACAAGCTACCAGCCTAAGTATAAAAAGCACAATGCAAATATTGGCGCTGTGGCAGTTAAACTGTCAATACGATCTAAAATACCACCATGGCCGGGAAGAATATTACCGCTATCTTTTACGCCTGCCTGACGCTTAAACATACTTTCATTCAAGTCGCCCAACACTGAGATTGTCGTAATGAGTAATGTAACGCCTAATGTAATCAAATACTGCTGTTGCTGCCAATCTAAGTTATAACCTAACAAGATAACAATAATACACGCACTGATAATTCCACCAATAAAACCTTCTAATGTTTTACCTGGGCTTACGTTAGGTAATAACTTATGTTTTCCTAACGATTTACCGACAAAATAAGCCCCTATATCGGCACTCCACACTAAAACAAATAAGAACATTATTAATTGTGCACCGTGATAAGTATCTTCTTGGTAGTCATAACTTCTTAATACTAGAAAAGCGACCCATGTTGGTAATAAGGTTAACCAACCAAAAAGAGCTCGTACAGAGCGATGACTTGACCAAAAACTACTGTACCTAGGGTATACATAGGTTAGAAAAGCAGAACAACACCACCAAAGCACAGAAAGCCAAAGAATATAGGTAACATAATTAGAAAGTTGATGAGAGTTTTGCCAAATAGCATCTATGGGTATAAGTGCCCATAAAACCAGTAAAATAGCTAAATTAGAAGTAACAAAAGCACTTCTTTTAGTTTTACTGTTGAAGCCCATTAAGGGTCCCCATTCCCATGCACCGATTGCAATAAGTAATACCAATAATAATGCAAATGCATTAAACGGTAAGTAAAATATTGCAAGAACAGCTCCTGGCGCTAAAACCGAAGCGGTAAGAATTCGTTTAATTAACAAGATATATCCTTTAATTATTATTTTTTACTTGTTCGCCAGTTTTACCGAATCGACGTTCTCGTTGATTAAAGCTTGAAAGCGCTTTGATAAAAGGCTGCTCATTAAAGTCTGGCCATAGTTCATCAGTAAAATAAAATTCAGCATAAGCTGATTGCCACAATAAAAAGTTACTAATTCGAAAGTCGCCCCCTGTACGAATTAATAAATCTAGCTCTGGTAAACCAAATAAACTGGTTTTTTCATTTAATGTGTTTTCATTTATCTCGTTAATCGTTATTTTTTCATCAACAACATCTTGCGTTAACCGTTTTGCAGCGTTGGCTATATCCCAACGTCCACCGTAATTGGCAGCTACGGACAATACTAAACCATCGTTATTTATGGTTAACATTTGTGCATCATTGATTTTTTTTTGTAACTTTTCAGAAAACCGACTAAGGTCTCCAATCACCTGAAATTTAATATTATTTTTATGTAAACGCTTAACTTCTCTTGTTAACACATACATAAAAAGGTCCATTAAAACACTAACCTCTGTTTCAGGGCGATTCCAGTTTTCACTACTAAATGCAAATAATGTTAATGCTTTTACACCATACTCTCTAGCAGTTTTAACTACAGCACGAACTGACTCAACACCTTTTTTATGTCCTGTAACCCTTGACTTCCCTTGCTTTTGAGCCCAACGCCCATTACCGTCCATAATTACTGCAACATGTGCAGGAACTGCTTGGTTTATGTCATCATCTTTCAAGTTATTAACACTCGTCATTGTACTTACACCATTAAAACTCAAATAAAAAACGCCGCAGTAAAGTGGTTCGGCGTTAATACAGTGTTTATGGTTTAAATTTCCATCAACTCTTTTTCTTTATCAGCTAAAACATCATCAACTTGCTTAACAAAAGTATCTGTAATTTTTTGCACTTCATCTTCAGACTGTCTTAGCTCATCATCGCTAATTTCTTTTTCTTTATTTAAGCTTTTTAAATCAGAGTTTGCATCACGACGAATATTGCGAATAGCAACTTTGCCATTTTCTGCTTCACCACGTACAACTTTCACTAAATCTTTACGACGCTCTTCTGTTAATGGCGGTAAAGGGATACGAATTAATGTACCTTGAGATGACGGGTTTAAACCTAAATCTGAAGACAGTATTGCTTTCTCGACAGCACCAATCATACTTTTATCAAAAACAGTAATCGCTAACGTACGTGCATCTGAAACAGCTACATTACCCACTTGATTAAGTGGTGTATCCATACCGTAATATTGAATAGTAATGTTGTCTAATAAAGACGGGTGAGCACGACCTGTTCTAATTTTATTTAAATTAGTTTTGAGTGATTCAATTGTTTTGCCCATACGCTCTTGAGCACTATTTTTAATTTCGTTAATCATCTTAAATTCCTTACACAATGCTGTTTTTATTTGTTATTACTGGAAGTACGTTATTTAATTGCTTATGAAAAATTTTCAGCATGATTAATCGTTGTACCTTCACCACTACCCATAATAACTGATTTTAATGCACCTGGTTTATTCATGTTAAACACACGAATAGGCATGTTATGGTCTCGCGCTAATGTAAAAGCTGCTAAGTCCATTACTTTTAATTCTTTTTCAAGTACTTCTTGGTAAGTTAACTGGCTATATAATTCAGCTTCAGGGTTTTTTACTGGATCTGCAGAGTAAATACCATCAACTTTAGTTGCTTTTAGTACTGCATCGGCTTGAATTTCAATGCCGCGTAAACACGCTGCTGAATCAGTTGTAAAAAATGGGTTACCAGTACCCGCACTGAAAATAACAACACGTCCTGATTTTAATAAGCTAATGGCTTCAGCCCAATTATATGTATCACTAACACCTGCTAAATCAATTGCAGACATTAAACGTGCATTCACAAAGGCCCGATGTAATGCATCACGCATTGCTAAACCGTTCATCACGGTCGCTAACATGCCCATTTGGTCACCAACCACTCGGTTCATACCGGCTTCAGCTAAACCAGCACCACGGAATAGATTACCACCACCAATCACAAGGCCTACTTGAATACCCATTTCAACTAATTCTTTAATTTCTTGCGCCATGCGATCTAAAACTTTTGGATCTATACCAAAACTTTCTTCTCCCATTAAAGCCTCACCGCTTAATTTTAAAAGAATTCGACGATATGTAGGTTTTAAATTGGTGCTCATAAAAAATAATCCTGTAAGTAAAAAGTAGTCGATGCCTAATTTGGCCGCAGGTATTTTAGTACGTTTCCTTAACTCACGAAAGTGGAAAGTGAAAAAACTCTGATTAAATATGATTTAAGCGGTAATTAAATGCTGTTGAATAACATATTGACGCTATTGAATAACTTAAAATGCCACTATATCTTCAACAAGCTTTAATTTTAGGCAATAAAAAAGCACTTATAAAATAAGTGCTTTTTTAAATGAAGTGATACTTCTAAAAGATAATTATGCGTTTGCTTTAGCAGCAGCTAATTGAGCTTCAACTTCAGCAGCAAAATCTTCTTCTTTTTTCTCAATACCTTCACCAACTTCTAAACGAATGAAGCTAGTTACAGTTAAGCCTTTTTCTTTCAAAATAGCACCAACAGTTTTCTTTGGTTCCATAATGAACGGTTGACCTGTTAAAGAAACTTCACCAGTAAATTTCTTCATACGACCAGTAACCATTTTTTCAGCAATTTCTGCAGGTTTACCTTCATTCATTGCGATATCAATTTGAATCGCCTTTTCTTTTTCTACTACTTCAGCAGGTACATCTTCAGGGTTGATGTATTCAGGCTTACTTGCAGCAACGTGCATTGCAATGTGCTTTAACGATTCAACATCGCCTTCACCAGCAACAACAACACCAATAGTGCCACCGTGAATGTAAGAAGCGCTAACTGCCCCTTCAACATATTGAACACGACGAACGTTGATGTTTTCACCAATTTTAGTTACTAACGCAATACGTTTTTCTTCGAATTGTGCTTGTAATTCTTCAATTGAAGATTGTGCAGCAACAGCAGCATCAACAACTTCGTTAGCAAATGCTAAAAAGTTGCTGTCTTTTGCTACGAAATCTGTTTGACAGTTAACTTCTACTAATGCAGAAACATTACCCTCAGACTTAATTAAAATAGCACCTTCAGCAGCAATGTTACCGGCTTTTTTAGCCGCTTTTGCTTGACCTGATTTACGCATATTTTCAATAGCTAACTCAATGTCACCATCGCTTTCTTGTAAAGCTTTTTTACAATCCATCATGCCCGCGCCAGTGCGGTCACGAAGTTCTTTAACTTGTTTAGCAGTAATTGCCATTAGTTAATTCCTCAAATATTCAGATAATGAATTAAAGCTTGGCATATAAATATACCAAGCAAATAATATAAATTGGGTAATTAATTACTCAGCTTCAACAAAACCGTCTTTTTCAGCTTGTACTGTAATGTTTTGCTCACGGCCTTCTAAAGCAGCGTTAGCAACAGAATCAGTGTACAAAGTGATTGCACGAATTGCATCATCGTTACCAGGAACAACGTAATCTACGCCATCTGGGTTTGAGTTTGTATCAACAACAGCAATAACTGGAATGCCTAAGTTGTTAGCTTCTTTAATTGCAATGTGTTCGTGATCAGCATCAATAACGAAGATAGCGTCTGGTAAGCCACCCATGTTTTTAATACCACCTAAGCTTTTTTCAAGCTTTTCCATTTCACGAGTACGCATTAAAGCTTCTTTTTTAGTTAATGCATCAAAAGTACCGTCAGTGCTTTGTGCTTCAAGATCTTTTAAACGCTTGATAGATTGACGAACTGTTTTCCAGTTAGTCAACATACCACCTAACCAGCGGTGGTTAACGAAGAATTGATCACACTTAAGTGCTGATTCTTTAATTGCATCACTTGCCGCACGCTTAGTACCAACAAATAAAATTTTACCTTTCTTAGATGAAACACCTGAGATGAAAGCTAAAGCATCGTTGAACATAGGAACAGTTTGTTCTAAATTGATAATATGAACTTTATCACGAGCACCAAAAATGTAAGTTTTCATTTTTGGATTCCAGTAACGAGTTTTGTGACCGAAGTGAACACCTGCTTTAAGCATGTCGCGCATAGAAACGTTTGGCATAATATTTTCCTCTGGGGTTAAGCGTTCATACATCCAATACACTCGACTCTAATTGCATTTAATAATGCTGAGCACCCCGGTATACCTTTGATAGATGTATGTGAGTTTAATAAAACATAACTTATTTTTAAATTATGTGGTTAAGTTAAAAACTAAATACTTATTACATAAAAGCGTAATAAAAGTTACATATGTGAATAGGCACAGAATTTAACCGCGACTTTATACCATAATATTTAGCTTTTAACCAGTTTTTTCATTAGCTTTATCAAGCTCTGACCTAAAAGGTAAAATTAATTTTTTGTTATAATCTGACAAAAAAATTACTATCGGTTATAAGCTAACATGTATTTTTACTATTAAATGGTGCCTCATCAGGGTAAAATATTACTTACTAATAAGTACTGAGTATTTATATGTAAAGAGACCTAGTTTTATTTACACGTTTAATAGTACTTATCATTTTTATATTAAATAAAGGTAATTAAACCATAGGTTACGGTTTATCGCCTTGTATTATAAAATGCATACCAATTATTAACAGGAAAATCGATGAACGCTGAGTTATTTTTTATTTACGATAGTCATTGCCCGTGGAGCTATGCAACCACGCCACTAATTAATGAAATAGCAGAACATTTACCAGAACTACCTATTCATTTTTGGCACGCTGCATATTTTGAAGGTGATGAAAAAGTAAGCCAACAACAATTAACCAGTGTACAAGACTCAAGTAATATCCACTTTTCTAAAAGCTACGAATTGCAAACGGATGTTGCTAAAGAATCTACGTTAGCGGCTAACTTATTGGCTTGGGCAGATCAAAAAGCGCATAAAACAACATTACGTTTATTGAACCGTATTCAAGAAATACACTTTCAGCAAGGTAAACCCGTTGAAACTCAAGCCGATGTTATCGCTATTTGTGAAGAGTTTAAGCTTTCGCCACCAAAAAAAGCATTAACAAAAGAAAAGCTCAGTAAAGAAGCTGAAACAGCATTACATTATATTTTTGATATGCAAGATGTCATTGGTACTAAAGCAATTCCTGCTTTACTATTAGCCGTTAATGATAATTTGATACTATTAAATCATAATCTGTATTTACTTGAGCCAAAAGCCATTATAGCTAATATAGAGTCAGAATTAGCTTAAGCACTTTTAGTGAATATATTACGACAAACACATTTACGATAAAACTTGCGATAAGATACCGCTAGATCAGAGAACATTATGACGATTACGATAAAGAGTGAAGCTGAAATTGAAAAAATGCGCATTGCAGGAAAATTAGCTGCAGATGTACTCAACATGATAGAGCCTCATGTTAAAGCGGGTATCACTACCAATGAGCTTGATAAAATTTGCGCTGAATATACCGACAAAGTACAAGGCGCTATTTCAGCTCCACTAAACTATCATGGCTTTCCAAAGTCAATTTGTACTTCTGTTAATTATGTTGTTTGTCATGGTATTCCTGATGATACTGTTCTAACAGACGGCGACATTATCAATATTGATATCACAGTAATAAAAGATGGTTATCACGGTGATACAAGTAAAATGTTTTTTATCGGTGAAACTTCAACAGAAGATCGTCGTTTATGTCGTATTACACAAGAAGCCTTATACGTTGGTTTAAAGAAAATTAAACCGGGCAATACCTTTGGTGAAATTGGTACAGCAATTCAAAAATTCATTAAAAAGTCAGGCCGATTTGGTATTGTTAAAGAATTCTGTGGTCACGGTATTGGCGCAGTATTTCATGAAGAGCCACAAATTGTACATTACAAAAACACCGATAAAACTAAAATGCAAGTGGGTATGTGTTTTACTGTTGAGCCAATGATTAATGCAGGAAAATCAAACACTATTGTTGATAAAGAAGATGGTTGGACAGTTTATACAACCGATAGAAAAAACTCTGCTCAATATGAACATACAATTGTTGTTACGCGTACTGGCTGTGAAATATTAACACTTCGTGAAGAAGAAACATTAACACGGCACTTACATAACTAATCTATTTATAAGCAACTATATTAGTTATTACTTAATAATATTTACTCATTACATGTATGGCATTAAATAAACCTTTTTTGCCATCTATGTAAATTCATAACGTTGTTCCATATTATGCATTTTATTATTCCTGAAACATTTTACGAAAAACTAGCCATCACTTCTGACGTGATAACAAGCCAAGAAATTTGTTTGTTAAGCGAGCAATTTAAAGAGTGGCTAAAAGCCTCATTTATTGATGATGACATGGAGCAACTGGTTGCTTCACGTTCGCAATATGTAGATCTTATTTTACAAAAACTATGGTGTCAGCATAACCTTGATGAGTATCAAATTAGTTTACTTGCTGTAGGTGGTTACGGGCGCGGCGAACTTCACCCTTTTTCAGATGTTGATATATTACTGCTTACTCAAGAAGAAATAGATCAAGCTCAAGAAGATAAAATGTGTGCATTTATCACTCAACTTTGGGACATAAAACTTGATATTGGCTCAAGTGTTCGTTCTATTCCTGAATGTTTAGAGCAAGGTAAAAAAGACGTTACCATTGCAACTAATCTAATTGAAATGCGTTTACTGTGCGGTAATCAGTCACTACATGATCAATTACAGCCATTAATTATTGATGATAGCTTTTGGAGCTCAGCAGACTTTTTTATTGCCAAGCGTGATGAGCAAATTGCACGACATGATCAATATCATGGTGCTTCATATACCTTAGAGCCTAACTTAAAAGCTAACCCTGGTGCATTACGAGATATTCAAACGATTGGCTGGGTTGCTAAAAAGCACTTTCAAGCTGACTCATTAGAAGAGTTGGTTGAACACGAATATTTAACACGAAATGAATATTTTGAACTATTAGAGTGTCAAGACTATTTATGGCGTATGCGCTTTGCTTTGCATTTTGTTGCTGGTCGAAGTGAAAACCGTTTATTGTTTGATTACCAAGCCGAAGTCGCAAAGTTAATGGGCTTTGGTGATAAAGGAAAAAGCGTAGTTGAACGTATGATGAAACGTTTCTTCAAAGTTATCGCGCGTATTAATGAATTAAACCGAATGTTACTGCAACATTTTGAAGCTGATATTATTAATAAAGATACGCCAAGTGTTGATATAATAATTGATGATGACTTTATTATTAGTGATGGTTTATTAAAAACCTGTAATAAACGTGTATTTCTTCGTTCAAAAAAGTTATTAGAAGTATTTTTAATTATTGCTGAACGAGAAGAAATTAAAGGTCTTCACCTTGATACTTTACGGTTAATACGTAACTCTCGCAGACGCCTTGTATCTGTACTAAACGATTATGAAGAATGTCGTAAAATATTCATGCAAATTATGCGACACCCTAGAGGCTTAGGTTTAGCGTTTTCATTGATGCACCGCCAAGGTATATTAAGTGTTTATTTGCCGGAGTGGGACCACATTGAAGGCCAAATGCAATTTGATCTATTTCATGCCTATTCAGTTGATGAGCACAGCTATCGTTTAATTAAAAATTTATATGATTTTAGTTTACCTGAAAAAAATCATGAGTTTCCTATTTGCAGTAAAATAGTACAAGAAATGCGCAAGCCTGAAATGTTATACATTGCTGGTATATTTCATGATATTGCCAAGGGCCGTGGTGGTGATCACGCAGTGCTTGGCGCAGAAGACGTTCTTAGGTTTGCTAAAATGCATAATATTAACAATCATGATGCTCGTCATATGTCGTGGTTAGTTCGTCATCATTTAACCATGTCAGTTATTGCTCAACGCAAAGATATTTCTGACGAGCAAGTTATCAAAGATTTTGCTGAAATTGTGCGTGATGAAGACAGCTTAGACAGCCTATACTGTTTAACCGTCGCAGATATGCGCGCAACCAATGAAAGTTTATGGAACAGTTGGAAGTCAAACCTATTAGAAGAATTATACAAATCCACTAAAAGTGCCCTGCGTAAAGGTTTAGAAAAACCTGTAGATTTACGCTCTAAAACACGCGAAAACAAAAATATTGCACTTGGTTTATTATCAAGTAAAAATATTACCCAAGAGCAATTAAAACCTATTTGGAAATACTTTAAAGCTGATTACTTTTTACGTTACACACCAAAACAAATTGCTTGGCATAGTGTCAATATACTCAATCAAAATAGCCAAGAAACACTAGTATTAATAAGCCCTAAACCGTTTAGAGGTGGTACAGAAGTTTTTGTTTATACCAAAGATCAACAAAACTTATTTGCTTACACGGCGGCCTTTTTAGGTTCACGTCGATTATCTGTATACGACGCTAAACTCATTAGTAGCAAAAATGGTTATACGTTGAATACTTTTATTGTTCTTGATCAGCAAAACAACCCAATTAACGATCCCGAGCGTGCAACTGAAATAGCAAAGTCTTTGAAGTATGCAATTGATGAATGTTCATTTTGTGATATTAAAACACAGCCTATTTCAAAAAGGTTACAACAATTTGAGCGCCCTATTCAAATTAACTTTGGTACAACTAGCAGTCAGAAACGTAATTTAATTGAAATTACCGCAACTAACCGTCCTGGTTTATTAGCCAGTATAGGCCAAGTATTTAATGACTGTAATATTCACATATATTCAGCTAAAATCACCACCTTTGGTGATCGCGCCGAAGATATATTTACCGTATCAAACAGCGATAATAAATTTTTAACTGAGCAAGAACAACAAGAACTTGCTCAGCGTTTACGTGCAGAAATTAACTAATTAATGATTAACATTTAGGACAATATAATGAGCGAATTAAAAACCATCATTGAACAAGCATTTGAAAACAGAGCTGAGATTACGCCAACCACTGTAACGACTGAAGTAAAAAATGCTGTATTAGATGCATTAGCTGCATTAAACGATGGTTCAGCACGTGTTGCTGAAAACATTAACGGTGAATGGGTTGTTCACCAATGGCTTAAAAAAGCTGTTTTATTATCATTCCGTATTTGGGATAACGAAACATTAGATGGCGCTGAAAGTAAGTTTTACGATAAAGTACCAATGAAATACTCTGATTACGGCGATGCTGAATTTAAAGCTGACGGCGTTCGTGTTGTACCTGGTGCATCAGTAAGAACAGGTAGCTACATTGGTAAAAACGTTGTTGTTATGCCTTCTTTCGTTAACATTGGTGCTTTCGTTGACGAAGGTACTATGGTTGATACATGGGCTACAGTAGGTTCATGTGCACAAATCGGTAAGAATGTTCACCTTTCTGGTGGTGTTGGTATCGGTGGTGTTTTAGAGCCATTACAAGCTGGCCCAACAATCATTGAAGATGACTGTTTCATTGGTGCGCGTTCTGAGATTGTAGAAGGTGTTGTTGTTGAAAAAGGTTGTGTCATTTCAATGGGTGTTTACATTGGTCAATCAACTAAGATTTTTGATCGTGAAACAGGTGAAATTCACTACGGTCGTGTTCCTGCAGGTTCTGTTGTTGTATCAGGTAACTTACCGTCTAAATGTGGTACATACAGCTTATACTGTGCAGTAATTGTTAAAAAAGTTGATGCTAAAACGTTAGGTAAAACTGAATTAAATGATTTACTTCGTGCAATCGACTAATTCATTTTAATGAATATAAATAAAAAAGCGGCTTACTAGCCGCTTTTTTTTATTGTTTAACAAGAATTAAGTAAGAGTAATTCAATGAATTAAATAGCCGTAAAAGTAATTTTATAGTCGCCTAAGCCTTCATATTCAATTTCACACTCTTCGTTTAAGTCAACGTCAACAATACCAACAAATGAACCCGTGATCACAGCTTGGCCTTTTGAGAAAGAAACACCGCGCTTGCTCATGGTATCAATTAACCAGTGTAATGGTTTATGTGGCGCATTATTAGGATGCACGCCAGCATAGTTAGTTTTTGTACCGTTTTGAGTCACATTAATAGAAACTTCATTCGCTTTATATGCAAGCTCTTTCTCTATTTCTGGACCAATAAATAAACCTTGATTCACTAAACAATCTGATAACTTTTCAAAATAATCTGCATCTGAGTCACCAGCAAAACGCCCCTTAATTAACTCTAAAGCCATATGACAACTGCTGACAGCTGCATCAACAACCTCTGCAGAATAACCATTTTTATTAGCTGGTAAATCTTTACCTAAAACAAACGCAATTTCAGGTTCAATGCGAGCGACATTATGCTCAGAAAAAATATCACACTTTTTATTTCTATTAACGGTATTTGCTAAAATAGGTGCAACAATTAACTGCCCATTCTCTAGAGGTAATAAACACTTCCATCCTCCAACAGAGTCTTCCATTTGTTTTACAACTTCAGTTTGAATAGCAATAGACTCATCTATTGTTGTTGGACGAATAATAGAATCTAAACGCCCTAGTTGTTGATCGTTTTTTCGACGAGATACTAATTCTTTAGCTGCTTCAGCTGCAGTAGACATAGCCATATTAAAAGACTCTATTGTTAATTATAAGGAAATTTCAAATAAGATTTTATCGGTTTATCGTCTGAATGAACAAGGTTTATTTGAGTAAATCAGTGATTATATTTATAAATAGGGGTTATCAAGTTCAGCAATAGCACCACTTGCTAGTAATTCATCTAAAACCTTAGATAAATAATTAACTTGCTCATTAAACTTAGATTTTTGCGAAATACCAATATAAAAGTCATTCTCTTTGGAATAAACATATGACATTTCTTTTAATTCTTCAGTATAAATTTGTGGGCTAACTTGATGTTTAATTGAAATTTCTCGTCCTAAGAACGTATCGATTCTCCCTTTTACGAGTAAATCGATCAACTGTCTATGAGTTGTTATATATACTTTTTTTAATGACTCATCATTGTCAAAACGCTTAAAATAAGAAGCACCTCTTAACACGCCTATATTTAAACCTTGTAAGTCTTCATATTTTTCAACATTAATGTTTTTATGTTTACTTGAGTAAAATTTAACAGGGGTTATTAAACTGTGAAAAGGCTGCTCTAAATAACTAATATAATTCTGCCGTTCTTCCGTTTTATTTAATGCAATCATCATATCAGCTTGTCCGTCTTTTAACATAGTTAAGCAACGAGCAAATGGGCAATAAACAAAAGCTGCTTTTTTGTTTATTGCATTAACTAACATATTCGCAACATCAACATTATGTCCTGCAAACTGACCATCTTTTAAATAAATAGAAGGAGGATCGATATGTGTCGCAATGATAATACTATTGTGATGTTCTGCTTGTGTCGCAGCGCAAAAATAAAAATATAATAGTGAAAAAATAATACCTTTTAAAAACATACTTTTCATAAAGCCTCCTGCCTTAACAATCACACTATCTATAACATTACCTATACTTACGAACACACAGCAGTAAAAAATTACAGAAGTTTTTCTTTTATCCAATTACCAATATCAGCAATTTGTTCAGGTAATACACTATGTGCCATCATATAGCTTTGCCATTGAGTGTTATAGTCATTTTTTAATAATAACTCATACGCTACTTTACCGGCTTCATAAGGAACCACATTATCTTGCTTGCCATGATGCTGTAAAATAGGGGTTGTTGTATTCGCTTCATGTAATAACGTTGGTAATTCATCTGCATTAGGTAAATAACATGATAATGCCATAATACCAGCTAATGACTTATCAAAACGTAAACCTGTAAATAAACTGAGCACACCACCTTGGCTAAAACCTGCTAATAATATTTTATTTGCTGGTATACCACTGTTTAATTGTTCATTAATTAATGCATGTACCAACTTCTCTGAAGCTTCAACACCGTTAATATCAGCACGGTTATGTAAATCCATACTTTTAATGTCATACCATGAACGCATAACTTGACCATTATTAATAGTAACGGCTTGTTCTGGCGCATGAGGAAAAACAAAGCGAATACCATGCCCTTTCGGTAAATTTAATGCGGGTACAATAGGAGCAAAACCCGCGCCTGAATCCCCCAAACCATGTAACCAGATAACACAAGAGCTTGCTATTGACTGTTCCGGTTCTGTAACAATTTTTTCTAACATAAAACGCCTTTAAAACTAAAAATTAAGATAATAAAACTATAAACATTAAAACATTAGCCTTTAGCTAACATCTTATCTAATAACGAAACAGGTAATACGCGTTTAAAAAATGCCATTAAATAAGTGGCAGTCGTCACATAATAACGTGCTTTTGCTTTTTTAGCGGTTAGTGCATGAATCACTTTTTGTGTTACCGCAGTTGCAGGTAGTGTAAAGGCAGCATTTGATTCTTTACTGGCTAAACGCTCAATTTGAGGTTTATATTGTTGTGAAAATTCAGAACTTTCAACATTAATATATTGCTCTATTTTAGCTAACGCATTAAACCTAAATTGCGTAGCTATAGGCCCTGGCTCAACCAACACAACTTGTATATTGGTGTGCCTTAATTCTAAGCGTAATGTATCGGTATAGCCTTCAATTGCAAATTTTGACGCATTATAAGCACCACGATACGGCATTGCGACTAAGCCTAATACAGAGCTATTTTGAATGATACGGCCATGCCCTTGTTGTCGCATAATAGGAATAACTTTTTGCGTCAAACTATGCCAGCCAAAAAAATTGGTTTCGAATTGCTCTTTTAACGCCTCTATAGGTAAATCTTCGATGGCACCTGGTTGTCCATAAGCACCATTATTAAACAATGCATCTAGCGTACCGTTCGTTTCACTGAGTACCCATTTAATTGCGTTTTCTATCGAGCTTTCATCGGTTAAATCTAAACGTTTAACATTTAAGCCCATTGCTTTTAATGGTTCAATATCACTTTTTTTACGAACAGTAGCAAAAACGTTAAAGCCTTGTTTGTGTAGTGTTAGCGCAGTATCTAAACCAATACCTGAAGAACACCCTGTAATTAAAATACTTTTCGGTATTATATGCGCTTTGTTTTTTCTATTATTAGTTTGCTTAATCATTGTGCTTTAATACTTCCAAATATTCATTAATATTAAATATATCTACATAATAACGTTATCAAAATAAATTACATAGCCTCTTTTATAATGAGTTTGATATAAGCTAGTGTGAATTAACATAAAATCATTAGCTTCAGTAAACTTTTTTACAATACTGTGAAAACAAAAAAGCCAAGTAATAAACTTGGCTTTTAATGACTTAATGTTTATTGCAACATTGTTTTAAAACAATGTAGTATTTATACAACAAAACGATCCATATCAGATTTTACTGTTGAAGAAACCGATGATAACTCATGACTCACTCCCACAATATTCTTTGATGCATCAGTCATTTTTGATGACTGCTCTTTTAAGCCTTCAATCGTTTTATTAATAGACTCAATTTCACTACTTTGATTTTGACTTGAGTTTGAAATACTCGTATTCATTAATGCCAGTTCGCCAATAATTTCGTTCAATTGTTGCAAGGTTTCACTAACAATTGAAACTAAGTGAATACCACCTTTAGCGGATACACTAGCACGCTCCATTGACTCAACTGAATTATTGGTTGCACTGGTTAATTGGCCAATTTGTTTCTGTATTGTCACCGTACTTTCTTGCGTGCGTTTAGCTAATGTTCTTACTTCATCAGCTACCACGGCAAAACCTCTACCATGCTCGCCAGCACGTGCGGCTTCAATCGCTGCATTTAATGCCAATAAATTAGTTTGGTCAGCAATTGAATTAATCACACCTAAAACATCACTTATATCTTGTACATTACCCTGTAATTCACTGATAAAGCTCGCTGATTTAGTCACTTCATCTACAAGTTGCTTAATATTCTCAGAAGCTAAATCAGCACGTTCAGCATTTTCTTGTGCTGTCGATTGTGCAACGCTTGTTGCATCAGATGCTGAAATAGTTTGCTGTGTTATTTGAGATACTGAATCGGCAAAGGTAATAATA
>JALZUE010000026.1 GCA_023301705.1 Alteromonadaceae bacterium
ATTAAATCACTCCAATAGCAAATCACTCAGGAACCCCATACTCCCCCAAACGGGACAAAAGGCCCTGCTTTTTAGACACTCTGTCCCAAATCTCAGATTTTTCAATTAAGCTGGAACTCAAATCTACAAGAGTAGAAATTTTGAAGTCTTCTTAGAGTTGTCGGGGCTTCGGTTGGAGAGCTTATCTACAACAGTAGAAATTTTGAAGTCTTCTTAGAGGCACTATCAAGTCACTAGTGCTCCTAATCTACAACAGTAGAAATTTTGAAGTCTTCTTAGAGAATATTGATCTTGAATGGGGGCGCCCTATCTACAACAGTAGAAATTTTGAAGTCTTCTTAGAGTAGCATGGAGAGCCCTAGCCCACCTGATCTACAACAGTAGAAATTTTGAAGTCTTCTTAGAGGGTGGCTGAGTGAGAGGCTCGGGATTATCTACAACAGTAGAAATTTTGAAGTCTTCTTAGAGAGAACACTCCACCTCCTCAAAAGTCATAATCTACAACAGTAGAAATTTTGAAGTCTTCTTAGAGCTAAAATAAATAAACCAATGCACCTACATCTACAACAGTAGAAATTTTGAAGTCTTCTTAGAGATCAAGCTGGCTAAGTGCTTACTTACTATCTACAACAGTAGAAATTTTGAAGTCTTCTTAGAGTACTCATATACCGATCCCACCGTGTTATCTACAACAGTAGAAATTTTGAAGTCTTCTTAGAGATAGTCCATACACCCCGCCGCCCCCCGTATCTACAACAGTAGAAATTTTGAAGTCTTCTTAGAGAATCTCCCTGATCTATCGGTCTGGCTTATCTACAACAGTAGAAATTTTGAAGTCTTCTTAGAGCAAAATGCCATCCTGCACAGCCATCTATCTACAACAGTAGAAATTTTGAAGTCTTCTTAGAGATATATCGCGGAATGTTCGCCACCTCATCTACAACAGTAGAAATTTTGAAGTCTTCTTAGAGCCGTTTTGCGCTGGAAAAGCAAGAGAAACTATTGAAAAACGTAAAAAACAGAGAATGTGTACCCAAGAATTGGTAATTAGATGAAGTCATGAGCAAGGAAGACGGAGGTGTGCAATAATGGAGAGAAATCACTCAAAAAACAAGAGGTCTGATTCCTCGTTTTTAGCGTAGCCGTAACGATGAACCTTTCTGTTGTGCATATCAAAGATAAAGACACTATCATTATTAGTAAAGCGCTTTTCGAAATTGCTTTTGATCTCTAACATGACGTTATCTAAAATCCTCTGGGAGTGTTTAATTTCATAAACAGAGTATTGTAACCGGCGGCCGTATTTTTTGATATACTTGCTGAATTGGGTGCGTAATTTATCGTTAGAAATATCGTAACTTAGGATGAGCATGAGGGTTCGTTTTCTGTAGGGTTGGTAAGGTTAGGTGGATAGGTCGGGAAATGAGAAATATCCTTTTCGCGGATGAAGGCGCGGTAGTAGCTTTGGATATAGACAAAGATGAGCTCCTTCTCAGCCAAAAGGGTTTCTGCGAAATGCTTGGTAAACTTCCGGCGGCTTTGGATTTTTATTTCGTGGTGGTTTTTCCTAATTTCGAAATCCTCCTCGGTGAAGGTTTTTACATTGAAGGCATTTCTGATCGAACGATCAATCAGAGGTCGAAAAGGCTCTACGAGATCACACACTAGAGACTTGCGTTGGTAAAATTGTCTGTGATAAACGCCTTGGTAGAGGTCAAAACCATAAATACGCAGGTGGGTTTCAATAAAATTATAAAGCATCGTGTAGGCTGAATCCATGACGGTATTGAGCGCGTCACACCTAGCACGTGGCCTACGAGCTCGCCAATCTAGCTGCTGGAAGTAGAGCTTAAAGTAGATTTTACTCGCATTCCCTTCTAAGCCCAAAAGGTGTTGATTATCCTCAGTAGAATGCACCGCCACAGAAATCTCCTTAAGGCGTGAAATCCCCTTTTTAATAGCAGGTGATTTGGTTCTTAGCTTCTTAAGGTTATCCAGCTGGTTAGTTACCTTATTATGTATTAGGTGTTGCGCTATGGAATGGCTCTCGGCCTGCTGGTACTGCACCTTACGCAGGAGAGTATTACCCTCCGTGTAGGATCCTAAGCTAGCATAAGGGAGAAGCGTGTCTTTAAGAAAGATTAGGGTGAACGCATGCTTTTGAGCCTGCTCTAGCAGACCGGTAGTAAACGTAGCGTTCCCAATAATGATGACGCAGAATAGCTTATGGCAGCTTACTTGGTTAATGAGCTTGTCGCCTTTCTTCTCTTCCATTACTAAATTTTCATTAGCAAACTTGAGATGGTAATCCTTGGCGTAGATGATTAGGATGCTCTTTTCTTTAAAATCAGGTAGGGATAACATAAGATTAATCAGCTAAGCTGTAGTCGCAGAGATGCGAATATATACAGGTGAGGCATTTTTCACGGTTTGGTTTATATGGGGCGTGGAGGTCGTAGGCTCGCATCTGACGAAGTAGATCCTCGAACTCTTGTAGAGTTTCATTGTCTGGAATAGGAATGGGGTATCGCTGATTATCAACCAAGGAGTGTAGGGCTAGAGAGGAAACCTCATACCCCATTTCTAAGAGACAATAATATTGGGCGTAGAGCTGGTAGCGGTAACCTGGGTAGATCACCTTGATTTCTCGCTTGCGCTCAATAAGGGCTTTTTTCTTACGGTCATAGAGATCAATGACTCCGCATAGCCGATACCGTTCGCTGTAAACCCGAAGTCCAGTAATTTGGTCTAATTTAGTTGAATATGTCCCCTCATCTACGGTGCGATGAGCAATAAGGCCTGCTATCTGAGGCTTACGGTGGTACGTTTTAGTGCTATATTGACCGTATAGGTTATGAAAGTAAATCGACCTAGGGCAGAAGATAAAATCGTTTAGATTTGTAATGATGAGATAAGGCTCCATCTTATAAAAAAATGATAAATAACTTCCAGTACGTAGCCACGTACTGGAAGTCTATTTCAGATATGAGGGCTATCGCTTAGCCGCTAACTCTTGGGCGTAAGGGATCCAATCTTCATTCTTCAGCGCAGGAACATTCTTACGGAATTTCTCCTCGCTTTTGATTTGGCCAATACTCCAGAGACCTTTGAGGGCAATGTGATAAGCACCGTTTTCGTCCGCATTAGTAGGCAGATTCAGGCTTGAGGATCGACTATCGAAGTATCCCCCATCCTGATCCACTACGGGAGAGAGGATAAAGTCGATATTGGTTCCAGTCTTACTTTGACGTAATGAGAACGCCGTACTCAGAGCCCTAAAGAGACGCAGGAAGAAACGACTAGAGTTTTTAAACCCTGAGTTTTTGAGCTCAATGAGTTGAGGGCTGATATCCGCGCCGTCTTTAGCAATAATACCGGCCTCGTCCTGAAGGATGGCAGCTATCTCCTCTGAGCTATTGACCTCTACGGGCTCCCATTTACCATGATCGTTCTTTTCATTACGGTAGCGTAAGTCTCCATGAGTACCTAATACCCACTCTTGTTGACCTGATTCAGGGGCTCTAGGAGCTAACGAATCCATCTTGCTGTAATTAAAGTGGAGCTCAAAGCGCTTCGCCTCTGCATTATAATGAAAAGAATCCACCTTTTCAAAAAATTCGATCGCACGGCCTAAACTTTTATAACGGAGGTCTAGAAAGTTAACAAACCCTGTCGCGGGGCAGATCTTAGAGGTATGTGCCGCAGTGATGTAGTAGAGTAAGCCTGATTGTTTGCCTAATTTCTGAAAACTCTCAAAGGGCGCTGTGAGTTGGTAGGCGTTGAGGTAATGCCCGGCCTCACCGAACTCCTTATCCTTGAAGACGAGGTAGTTAAGCTTATCGATCAGGGCTTTCTCAAATTTTTGGTACACCTGTTTCTCTACCTTGAAACGTCCTCTCTTAAACCCAAAGTTTAAATCTTCCAGACACACAACGGCATTATGCTTCTCGATCAGGCATGCGACCTTATGAACTACGTGGGAAAGATACCCTGCTTTCAGTTCTTTAATGTTTTCAATCTCACCCCATGACTTACGAGCAGCGTCTCTTTGCTTTTCCTTTGCGTCGAGTTTGCCATGATAATCAACCTTATAGCCTTGATCGGTCTCAATTTGGTTGATGTCCCCTTTTTCAATAATTTCTCCGTGTTGATTAATTACAGTATAGGCGAGGAGGTTTCGCTCTCCACGGTCAATCCCGATAATACAAAACTCATCGGCATCCGCCAGTGCTTCATTAATTTTCAGGTTATACTGGCGCGGCTCAGTAGCCTTGAAGTTCAATGAAATCGGAACATGGAAGAAGAATTTGTCGGTGGTAAAGCGGCGGTCTTTAATGAGGTCATACTTAAAGGTGCTGTGCCCCTTAGGGTTGTTAAGGTTTTTGTTCTCAATTTTTTCACCCGCTTTGTGAATAGCGGTATC
>JALZUE010000027.1 GCA_023301705.1 Alteromonadaceae bacterium
GAATTTGACTCTTGTGATTTGGAACTTATACGAACGTAACCATACTTATTGTTTATTTCCATTGAATATTTTTCTATAACTTATAATTTTATAAATAAATCATACTCTATATTAAAATACAAGTCAAGGGTTAGAAAACTAATTTTTATTTATAAAAAATCAATATAAATTTGAAGTATACCCTAGTTTTAGAGTAGAATGGTTAAAAATGAATTGAATATTTTTATGGAGTAAGATTGAGATGTCTTCTGAAACGGCCTAAAAAGGCTCGATAATGAAAATAAATTGGCTTTAGGTACTAGTTACTAGTTTGGGTGGTTGGAGATAAAATAAAAAATAATTCGGTTGGAAAGATGATTATATGTGCTCTAGAATGGAAATTCCCAGATTATGTTAAAATCTAGGAATTATCTAATTCGTCTAATTCTTTTAGGTATTCGGTTTGTTCATCTTGTAATTTATTAAATACGGCTGTATCAATTTTTCCTGCGAAATGGTATAACTTTAACCAATAGGCACGATTCTCTTCTACAAATGCTTTTATTGCTTTTTCAATAATTTCCGGAGTTAACTTTTCAACAATAATATAATTTTCCCCAGGTTCGATAAAAGGTTGATTTCTCTCCTTCATTAAGGATAAAAGATGCTGAGGTGTTACAACCTCAATTACATAACTAAAATCATGATCTAATGTAACAATAACATCTACGCCATCATCATATATATTTTCAATATCGGTCACAAGTTGAATTTCTTTAATTTCCATAATAAAATGTTTATTAATTTATTTAAAATACTTTTTAAGCAATTTAATACTTTGTTTTTGATCGGTTTTTAAAGCTGGTAGGATAATTTGTACGGTGTCACCCTTCATTTGGAAATAAACCCTAGCATATTTGGTTTTAGCCTCATAAATATTTTTCATCGTTGTAATTTTTCTGACATTTTTATCGCCAATTTTTAGTGAACCCTCAGCTAATTTTCTTATTGAGGCCATTCCTTGCTTATGAGCTATAGAATCTTTTTTAAGGTTCTTATATTGAGCTTTAAAACCTGAAGATGTGCCCAGTAGTGATTCGACAGGGACTACTGAACCTTCTAAAATCGAACCAAATTCAGGCATATCATTTAGATTATTCTCGACTTTACATTGTTCCGATGATTGCTCTTTCTTCTTCTTTGGATGATAATCATAATCAAAAGTTTTTGATTCTTGTGATTTTTGGGTTTTTGGAACAGGACACTGATCATCAAATTTAGGATTTTCACCTCCACCACCCGCTCCAGCCGGATTGGCGCCTGCACCCAATCCTGGATCAACGATTTTCGGCGCTATACGATGTTTTGGTACATATACAGGTCGACTAGGTCGACCTCCCGAAGGCGGTGTAGGGAAATTAATCGGTCCAGGATTAGTTGGAGGAGTAATTGGATTCCCCTCAGCTTTAGCCAAAATCACTTGCCGAGCATTCTCTTCAAGCGAATGAAACTCTCGGTCATCGATAAGTCTTTCAGAGACTTCTTGATTACTAAAATTTGGACTCGATGATTGAGAAAAACTCACTCGTGGTTTGGCAAACAGTAAACTCAATGAGAATGCTATAGTTGCAAATATTTTTCGTTTTCTACCGGTAACTTTATTTTGACTATCTTTATGCTTTTTAAACATTTTATTAAGAATAATTATTTTATAGTTGCGATTACACAAAAAAAAGTCTCATTTTGAGAAATTAAGTTGAAAAAAAAAGTCCCATTTTGAGAAATTAAGTTGAAAAAAAAAAGTCCCATTTTGAGAAATTAGGGATGTTTTTTTTCACACTCTAATTTCATCATTTATCGAGATTATAACAGAGTTTAAATCTATATAACCGTACTAATATTTTCAATATTCACTAAGTTTATATAGTGGTTAGTCTAACCACTATATAAAGTTTATATATTTGTATCATTTACCGGTCCTAAAGTTTTTCATAAAAAAGTATGAATTGGGTCTTTCCAATTAGAAGAGGAGTTAATTTATCTACTGTTTTAGTTTTTCCATTTTTAAGATGTAACTTATATTGTTTCTGAATTGGTAATTGATTTAACTGTCTAATGATTTCTATCTTGTTATCGGCATGTCTCTTTTGAGAAGCATTAAAGCTGTTAAGAAGCATCTGGACATCAAGAGTTTTTTTTAAATCATTAACGCTGAAGTTTTGAAGAATCTTATATTTAATCTGCAATTCGTAAGTATTTTTATAAATTATCGAAGAGTTATTTAATATAAAAGGGTAATCATATAAATATAACTCTTTGGCAATTGAAAGTTGTACAACCCAATCTAAATTAATTTTGTCTATCGATAAAGTTGGTAAAGCGACTGAACTTTGAAATTTTTGATCAGAAAATGCAGTTATCAAAGGTTTAATGTGTTGAAGATTAGTAAAAAATTGAATATACTTTTTCCGCCTATATCGATCACCATAATTTTTATATTTATCTTCCTCCCCTAAGAATTTGGCAAAATCTTTCAGCGGAAAGGTGATACCATAATATGGTTGATGCTGCAGGATTATTGTCTCAAATGTCTGAAAAGGTATCGTCCGAATAAAAGACAAAAATTGTAATAGGCCGAAAACTTTTTTTGTATCGGATAATGAAAGACTATTCTGTTTGAAAAACGGAAGGAGAAAGCCAGCATCTTGTTTTTCTTTTCTTCTTAAATATTTTATCAACCAATCTGTATAAAGCTGGTCAAGTACTAATATTTTATTGGAATGATTATAAAAATGTTTTGTGAGTATCTGCTCGAATTCTGATATTTGACCATTGAATAAAAAGTCTTGCACTGATTGAACTCTGCTGTGTTTCATCTCTAACTCAAATCTGATTTCCTGATTATTTTCATAAACGCGATAATAGTTAGGACTCTTTCTAGAGCCTGCTTTTAAAATAAACCCTTTTTTATTTCGATTGTACTGTATATATTTTGTGCGTGAATTTTGAAGTATTTTCTCAGAACAACTGTTTAGAAAAGACTCAAATGATTGGGTTGTATCTATATCTTTTTTTGTTTTGGAATAACATAAGTCAACTCTATTTAGCGTGAGTTTTTTCGATTTAGCTAATTTAAAATTTTGAGTTTTGAAAAGATACCAATTAATCTTTTGTTGTTGAATAAGTTGATAAAATCTTGTCGAGTTTTTTCCAGAGAACCTAATTTGAGTGCCATCCCAGAAACTATTTAGTTCTGGAGCACGCAGATAAACTGCGAATTCAACTTGATGTCTGTTTTTATCACTAAAAAAAAGGTGTTTTTTGTTTTTGGAGCAGTCTGAAATAATTGAATTGAAGGCAAAATGTTGAAATAAATATTTTGCAATTCTATTGATTAAATCGAAATCAGCTGTTCCTTGAATATTAAATGTGAGATAATCCACTTGTAAATTTTCTGATTCGAAACTTAATTTATTTTGCTTCATTTGTTTCCTCCAGTTTAATTAATCGATTTGATACGTAACCTAAATGCTCTTTTAAGACTTTGTAAACAGTCGGACAACTTACTTCAGTTAGCTTGCTAATATCGGTAACAGATAAGTTTTTACTTTCTTTCAAATATTTAACTTTTTGAATCAAAGTTTTATTAATGACTGTTTTGCGTCCCTGATACTTTCCTTTTTTTCGGGCTGCCCGTATTCCTTGCTTTTGACGCTCTTTTCGTCGATTATTTTCAAATTCGGCCATAGCTGATAAGGTTGTAGCCATAAGCTTATTAGTAGCTAAATCAACGGAAGTTGGTAAATCTAAAGCAACAAAGGTAATATTTTTTTTAAAAAGGATATCTTGTAACTTTAAAAACTCAAGAGTATTTCGACTACATCTATCAATTTTAGTGACCATTAAGAGGTCATTCTCTTTTAATTTTTGGTTGATTAATTTTTGAAAAACAGATCGATTTTTAATCTCATTAGCCGCGGATCCCACTTCGACAAAAATATTTTCTTCTTCAATTCCATTTT
>JALZUE010000028.1 GCA_023301705.1 Alteromonadaceae bacterium
CGATATTGCTGCTTGATTAAAAAACAATAACCAAGATAAAGAGATTCTAACTCTTCTATAGTCAGAAACTCTTCTCCACCAGTTTCAGGTAATGAAACAGTGACTTTATTACTCTCAATATCAAGCTTTTGTAAAATTAATGCTTTTTTATCTTTCAGCAATAATATGCAAGGCAATAGCATTGAAGGGAGTTCATTTAACCCTTTACGAACAAGTTTTGCAGTTAATCCTGCTCGTAGAGCTGCCTGAGGTAATAGTTCAGGGCTGAGGTTAATATTATTTAAAGGTAAGCCAGCTATGAGTGCATCTGGTGAACAAGGGTTACCAAAATGTTCGGTTAATAAAACTAAACTATCAAGTAGTGGATCAGAAGTAAGCTTTTGCGAAGGGTTTATTGCCCACTCTTTTGTTTCTAACACGTAGTATGTAATCCATAAATAATAATTAAAGCGATGACTCCTTGTAATTACCCTAACAAAAAATCATCGTTTAAGACAAACAGCTACCTAATAAAGCTATTTTAAAAATAAAATAGATTAGTGAACTTCTAACGCACTAACCTTATAATCGCTACAAAGTATCTATTGTATCAATTTCAGTATTTGATGGTTCTGACACTACAGAACCTTGAACTGCATCATCACCTTGTAGCATCATAGCACCATCAACTAGCAAACCATTTTCTACAAGTAGTTCAGTATCAATAGTTTCTGCTTCTAATAAGATAATATTACTGTCACCCATGACATCACTATCTAATTCAATTGGTGGTAATAAATCGTCAAGACTTTCATCTTGTTGTTCTGCAATTATTTGAGTTAGATCAGTGGTAGACTCTACTGATGATGTTTCAATAGTGCTAATAGCAAATTGAGTGTTAATTAGCTCTTCTGTACCATCAACAAGCTGAACTTCATTATTATCTGGACTCAATGTAATAATTAAAGCTGCTTCGCTTGTTGATGCACTATTACCAGGATCTTGTAGTACATAAGTAAACTCTATCAAAGGAGGTACATCATTTATGTCTGTACCAGAATTAAATCTAAAGAAATAAGACCCTGAAGGAAAGCTTGCTGAACCGTCACCACCATCTTCAATATTTGAAACAAATAAAGTACCAATTTCTGTATTAACCCTTAAAATATTATTATTTCCAAAGCTAAATTCTTGACCTTCAAAAGATATAGACTGAAGAACTCCAGCTACACCTGTTTCAATTATTTCACCGCCACTGCTATCACCTTCAAATAGGTTACCTGAAGCTCCTGAAAAGAGAGTAGTACCATTACTTTCTCTAACATTAAAAGAAATATTATTAAAGTCATTAACTGCAATTGGCGCTTGTGGCTCTATTACAGGTGTATTAATTTCATCAACTAATTCATCGGTAGGAGCAAGTAAAATAGTTAAAGACGCCTCTGTAGTTAATTCGTTATCATTAGGATCTTGTAGCACATAAGTAAACTCTATTGAAGGGGGCACTTCGTCTATATCAATACCAGAATTGAGTCTAAAGAAATAAGATCCTGAAAGAAAGCTTGTAGAACCGTCATCAGTTTCTTCAATATTGGAAACAAATAAAGTACCAACCTCAGTACTAATTCTTAAAACATTATTATTACTAAAGCTAGACTCTTGACCTTCAAAAGAAACGGATTGAAGCACCCCTGCGACACCTACTTCAATTAATTCACCTCCAACTGTAGCTCCTTCAAACAAGTTACCTGAAGCTCCTGAAAAGAGAGTAGTACCATTACTTTCTCTAACATTAAAAGAAATACTATTAAAGTCATCAACGGCAATAGGGCCTTGCGGCTCAGTGATGTTAATACGTAATGTAGAAGTATCTTCACCACCCAAATTATCTTCTACCGTATAAATAATATCAGCAAATTGTTGATTAACAACATTATCCGCAGCATCAAAAGTATAATCTCCATTACTTTCAATAGTTAAGCTACTTCCAAAAACATCTAAAGTTGTACCTGGTACACCAACTAAACCATTGACAACAAAACCCGTAATTTCAACCCCCTCTGATGAACTTGTAGCATTAGTCAGAAGGTTACCTTCTAATGTTTGATTATTAGCTGTAGAAACAACTTCATTATCATCAATTAAATCAGACACTTGCTCTTCAGTATCATCAATAAAACGACTTACATCACCTAAAGGGTTAAATGTAATGGTTAAAGTTGCTTCACTGGTAATATTAGAATTATTGCCATCTTGAATGACATAATTAAATTCTAAAGACTCTGGTACATTGTTAATATCAGTAACCGGCAAAAAGAAACTATAGTCACCCGCACTATTAAAAGGCCCAGTATCACGAGGGGAAATAGTTAAAACACCTACATCTGTAGAAATCCTAACAGGGTTAGCGCCTTGAAAAGTGAATACTTCACCCTCAAAAGAAATAGATTGTAGAACAATGTCAGAAGTTCCAGGAATGTCTGTGCCAATAGAAGAACCAGGTAAGTTTCCACCAGTACTTATAGAAGGCCCTAAAACATTACCTCTAACGCCTGAAAATTGTGTACTTCCATTATCATTGACTCGAAAATTAAGTTCAGAAAAGTCATCAACAGCAATAGGACCTTGTGGTTCAATTACATTAATACTTAAAGAAGAAGTATCTTCGCCACCGGCCGCATCAGTAATAGAATATAGAATATCTGGAAAACCAGCAACACTGCCATCAACAGGATCAAAAGTGTAACTTCCATCACTATTAATCGTTAGAGTATTACCAAAAA
>JALZUE010000029.1 GCA_023301705.1 Alteromonadaceae bacterium
AATAAGTTTTTATTATCAATAATCTCATCCGAACTATGCATTACAGTAGGCGTAAATGATGGTAAAAATCCATACCCAAAATAAGAAACTATAAAATCATCTACACCAGCGACACCGCTCAAGCTGTATAAATCCAATTGTTCAGAGTTTGAGCTTCTTAGCCACATCCTACCTATCAAAACTTGTGAATTTGTTTCTCCTTGAGCATCAGAAATAACCCTATAAGAATCAAATTCATTATTAGAGAATGTTCTGCTGTTTTGAAACAATGGTCTAGGGTCATCTATTCTATTCCCATGATCTGTTGTACCTATGTAAGTAACCGCACCTTCAATTAAATTTCCATTTATATCCGATATGATGGATTTAAAATCTTGGAAAAATGAAATATGACCATTTAGACTATTTGTAGCAGCAAATTGTCTCAACCCTGTGCCTACGTCAGTATTAAAAAATTCTGCTGGCTGAACCCTATCTAAACTATAACTACTGTTAGCACCTACAAAATTATAATCATAAATAAAAGAGTTGTTAGCAAATCTAGTACCTTTTAAAACAAGCGCATTAGTCCAAGTACCTGTTCTTTGCTGTACAAAACCTGTTAATGCTGTAAAAACAAAAGTATTTAACCCATTTCGAGAAAAAACCACAGGAGCAGAAGTAGCAGGATTAAGACTATCTAATTCTACTCCGTGACAAATAACATCATTAGGGTCTCCATCATTACGCATAACCATAGCAGAAGCAGCGGTTGTATTTGTTTGAATAGAAGTGGTAACAAATCTACCTGCAAATATTTCTGCTGTAGATCCTATACTACAACCCATAGCATCACCTGCATATATAGTACCTCCGTACCATTCAAATCTACCACCATTAACGCTTAAAGAATTAATTGTTGATTGTGCTGTTGCGTCTTTAGGCATAGTAAGAGCATCTCCCTTAGAATATCTTGTAATTCCATTTACAACAGACTCAACGCCAACGTGAAGCAATGTGCCTGTAAGTGGTCTTAAACAGTCGTTTGCATGGTCAGGTCTATAAATTAGTTCCTCAAATGCTGGATCAATTATCAACCAAGTACCACTGCCTGCAAGATCAATCCTAGCATTAGCAAAGTCAAGAGTATAAACTCTCTTAATTCCTTTAAAACTTAAAACAACCCCTTCAACATTTTCTAAACCTACTAGAGACTCTCCTACTCCTGGGGTTGATGCTGTAGCCGTAATCGTGTCGTTATTTCTAGTAAAAATCATAGGATGTTAATTATAGTTTAAAGTTTGTACCTCTAAAAGAGTGACAGGTCTTACAGTAACATTTGATACAGTTCTAGTGATAGAGTTTTCATATCTATTTACTTGAAAACCTCCTGTAGAAATTTCAAATACAAAATATATAAAAGTGCCGTCTTGAAACTCCTCTATATTAGACTTGTTTCTTAAAGAAAACCTAACATCTATTGCTATTCCTTCGGCTAAAGCCGTTATTCTATTTTCTAACTCAGAACTCATATATTAAGCGTCTCTTACAGCTACGTATGCAGCAAGAAAATCTCTATCAGGATTACCAACACCTATATTTTCACAAGCTTGTAATCTTTGCACAGCTGTTAATGTTTGGGGAGCATCAAAACGAACTCTATTGCCTAAAGCTGTTGTTATTGTTGTAGCGAAGTTTGCATCATCTCCTATAGCTGCTGCTAATTCATCTAAAGTGTCTAAAGCTGCTGGAGCACCATTAACTACACCACTAATCAAAGCGTTTACCTCTGCTGCGAAATCACTTATTGTAGAAACTGTTTGTGTTCCTGTGTGATTAGCTCTGTTTAATAGATTAGCGTCCGTGTCGTTTACCGTAGCACCATCTTGAATGCCGTCTAATTTTATCTTATCAGACGCTATCATTAACCCAGCTAATAATGCAGTAGCACCACTTAATACTTGATTATCTCCGTTGCTAGATACAAGCTCCAGTGTTAAAGTGTTGTTTGTTCCTATACTTAAATCAGAACCCCCAGAAGCTAATGAAGCGACTTCATTAATAGCGTTAACCAAAGAAGATGTGTCTGTTGTTTGTAGACTTGTCAAATCTCCATCTGCTGCTCTTAGTTCCCTAATGTTAACCGCTATACCTTCGGCTAATTCTATAATCCTTAATTCGTGTTCGTTTGCCATTTGTTCTTGTTTATTAGCTTAATGCTAGGTTAAAATAATCTAAATATGTTGCTCCATTAAATACACCGTCATTTTCCTCTAAACACCTTACTCTTTCTTCTAATAAGGGATCAGAGTTTTGTATTATAGTAATATTATGAGGTATAAGATTCACGTATGCAGAAACAGAGCAAGGTATTGTATTCCTTACTTCTATTTTGCAATTTGAATTTGAACTAGCTGTTATGCTAAATCTTGGGATGTTACTCCTAACAGATACTCTCATTTACCTCTAGTGTTATAATCATTTGAAAAAAAGTAGGATGACTCCTGCTATCACTACATAGATAACCCTCAAATACTCCTACTTCATTTATTTGCCCTTCTGCAATAGCCCAAGCGAAAGTGTAAACAGGGAATTTACCGCTTGTATTTATACTTGTTTCTAGTCCGTTACCTATAGTGAAAGTTTGCCCTGCTATCTCTAAGGTATAACCTACATCTAAAGTAAAACCACTATTATCATCATCAACTAAATCAAATGAATAAACAGTTCCTATACCTGCTATATAATCCCTTATTATAATAGGTGTAGGTTGACCATTCTCGTAAACAGCTTGATTACTCATATATTATAGTTTAATTATAACGGTTAACTAATCTTTATTCTCTCTTTCAGCATACTTTGACGCTTTACTATCAATCGCTTTCCTAATAGCCTCAATAGATAACAACAAAACTATGCACCCACCTATTACATATCCGTGATTTTCAGTAAGAAATAAATCATCCCCTTTTATAACAGGTATAGCAATAGACCAAGTCCCAGTAATAACTAATAGAATCCAAGCAGGTATTCTTATAGCGTTTCTAATCACTTTGTTGCTCATCTTTTTTTCTTTATATTAACACCTATATCCTTGTAACCTTTAAAAAAGGATTTAAACCACTTCACAAAGCTACCTCCGTGATTCTTTATTATTTTACCCTTAGTTATGTAAATTTGATTAAACACGGCTAGGATCGCCCCTATAAAAGCGAATATAGTCCCTAAGTTTTTGATAAAAATTAACCATTGAACATCTTTAACGGATAATAGGTATAGGCTAAGAAATAAAGGCGATAGTATTGTTTTCATTCTGTACTTTTTATATAATCAAAAATAATTGCTTTACTCGATAAACCATTGTAAGGCACTTGTGTTTATTGTTAAGATGTCCTCCACAATAACCATTAAATCGTTAAAACCTTTAGTACAGTCAAAGTCGCATTGTTTATACTTTTCTAGTTTTTCTTGATCTTCTATAGACAAAGGGTTAACAAATTCTACAACCTCATTCTCGCTTGAAATAGTTTGGGAATAAGCTTCAAAAGCTTGCTCTATAGCGTTATTAAAACTCATAAACTCTGCAACAGCTTCATCATAAGTAACTCCATCAAAACCATTACTAGCAAGTGATTGCTCTACAAGTATACTTTGAACGTCACTAAAAGCTTCTGCCATATTTTCACTAGAAGTTCCGAATTGATTGTTAATAGCAACTAAAGAGGCGTTATAGTCTATCCCTGTATTAGACTTTACTATTAAGTCAACTACATTACTAGGCAAGTTACTTAAAGCTTGTAAAATATCTTGAGCCTTAATTCCAAGCTCTTGTGTTCCATCCTTAGTTCTATAATATGAAAAGACTTGAACTGAGTTTCCGTTAACATTTTTAAAAACTCCTGTAGGTTGAAAACCATATTTAACTCTAGTATCAGAAGATATAGTAAATGTATTAGCTATAATGTCTCCTTCTATAAGAGTATTTCCATTAACTTGTACTACTTCTGTATTTGTAGTGGTTTCAAAGTTGTTATACCCAAAGCCTGTTCTGGAATTTTTTAAAGTTGTAATAGCGTCTCTTCTGTTTGTATTAGATGTTCCTGCACCTAACACAAATAACCTATCGCTATCATTAAACTGACTTATAGAATTAGGCGCATAGTCTGTGTTAAAAGAGCCAAGAGATGCCTCAGAAAATGACCTAGAAATAGTGTTAGATCCAAAAGATGTACTAGCATTACC
>JALZUE010000030.1 GCA_023301705.1 Alteromonadaceae bacterium
GCAGCAAAAGGTTTCGAAACTTTCGTGATATCGTGCCATGTAAATAGAGAAATTTTGGCGTTAGTTAACCAGTCACTATGATCAATATATGAAAGACTTAATAACAATACATCAATATTTAGAATGATAATATTAATTGATTCAGTTTTTTTATTTGTTAATAACTCGACAATACAGTCACCTAACCCAATGCCATATAATGTTATGCTTTTCGCATTTTTAAGATGTTTTGTTTGTATAATGGCTTCAGATTTTCGGTCTATGCTACTAGTTAACTGAATATTATTAATATTTAATGTATGCCCTTTAACGGTAACATTCATAGGAATACTTTGATGTTCAGCAATTATTTTATAAACGAATGGCCAGCGTTTTTCAATAATATTAGCATTTTTATTAAGTAAATTATCCGTCATAGTAGGCAGTATTTTAAATATTTTAAATATTAAAGTGCAAAAATAATGCCTAGATGATTTCTGTTAAGAACTAAGGTCAATATTAATGAATATCATATACGTTGCAACTTATGGAGCTCCTTTAATTTTGTGATAAGTGTAATTTATTTGTGATTCTTTTATATTCACTTTATCTACATAATTGTTTTTGCTTGTTTTTTGTCAATTTAATGACAAACTGTCAATAAATTGTTGCTTATTCTGACTTGCTAGCTATTATTAATAAAAAAATATTATTGAATAAGAGTTACTTAGTGTATGCAAGCACATAAGAAGATTATTGTTGTTGATAATGATGAACACAGACGTCAGCAATTAGAAATGGTACTTTCTTTTGTAGGGGAGCATTTTATAGCATGCTCTGAAGCTGAACTGACTACTATTTACGAAGAATCTACGCCGGTATTAACGGTAATTATCACAGGTGACATTAGTGATGAAACTAAACATTTTATTACTAAAAATCCAAAAACTCCCTTTATCACACATGATTGTGTTGACCCTAATGTATTCTATCCAGCAGTGAATGTTATTGGTAACCTTCCTGTTCCATTAAATTATGCACTGTTAACCGAATTAATTCATCATTGCCACCAGTATCATAATCAATTGCCTTTAAAACTAGGTAAAGGGCTTGGTAACAATCGACTATTCCGTTCATTGGTGGGTATTAGTGAACCAATGCAACAAGTACGATTTTTAATTGAACAAGTAGCCACAACACAAGCAAATGTTCTGATATTAGGCGAATCTGGAACAGGCAAAGAGGTAGTTGCTCGTAATATTCATAACTTATCTGATCGCTCTAAAGGTCCGTTCGTGCCAGTGAATTGTGGAGCTATTCCTGGAGAGTTATTAGAAAGTGAATTATTTGGTCATGAAAAAGGCGCCTTTACAGGTGCTATATCTACTCGAAAAGGGCGTTTTGAGTTAGCAGAAGGTGGTACACTATTTTTAGATGAAATAGGTGATATGCCTCAGCCTATGCAAGTGAAACTGCTACGAGTTCTTCAAGAAAGAACATTTGAACGAGTTGGTGGTGCTAAAAGTTTAAAAACCAATGTACGCATTATTGCAGCGACTCATCAACATTTAGAAGAAATGATTAAAAGTAATGAATTTCGTGAAGATTTATATTATCGATTGAATGTTTTTCCTATCGAAACGCCAGCATTAAGAGAACGTAAAGAAGATTTACCATTATTAATAAAAGAGCTGTTAACGCGCTTTGAACATGAGGCTAGTCAAACAGTAAAATTTACTGATGGTGCGATTACTTCTTTAATGGAGCATACTTGGTCGGGCAATGTAAGAGAGTTATCTAATTTAATTGAACGTATGATTATTATGTACCCTGATCAAGTTGTAGATGTTTCAGAATTACCCTTGAAGTATCGTCATATTGATATTGAAGAGTATCAACCCGTTTATCCTGAATGTATACAGGAAAAAGAAGCGATTAATGAATTGTTTTCAGGCTTTGATTATGATGACGATACTTCGTCAGAAACCATGGTGGAAAATGAAAATTATCAAACATTAACAGCTGAATTACCTGCAGAAGGGCTTAATTTAAAAGAGTATTTAGCTGAACTTGAAATTTCATTAATTAATCAAGCCTTAGAAAAAAATAATGGTGTTGTTGCTCGTTCGGCAGAATCGTTAGGTATGCGAAGAACTACACTTGTTGAAAAAATGAAAAAATATGAATTACATAAGTAATCATTGATATCTGTACAGAATATTACTTAAAAGAATATATTAAATAATATTCTTTTAAGTATGAGCTTGAATTACATGTTATCAATGATTGGTGTGTTATTAATGACACCAGCAATGCCTTCAATTTTCGCTAAATCAAATGCCTTCTTGAGAGTGTCATGTTCAATTGTTATATCGTCTGTGATTAACTCTTGTTCATTAATCTCAATGTTATCCCAACCTTTATCGACTAAATAACGTTCAATTAGCGTTAATTGTTCATCTAAGTTTTCATTTAAACAAAATAAATTAAACGTATAGTTTTGCCCTTTTAGTACAGGAGGGCTATTTTTCATTGATTTTGCTATACCGGTTAACACTAACATTGACCTATTCCTTATTGTAATTTTATTACTAATTGATAAAAGCATAATTTATATCAAGTGCTTATAGTAAATATACTGCTTATATTTAAAAAAACAAACCTAAAACATGGAAAACTTAACGTATATAACCTTCTACCTTAGGTGTTTCACTAATATAACGATAGTTTGATGTGAGATCTACAGGTTATTTACATCAGCCAAACAATTGACATAGTCTGTTTTTTTTATTTAAGTTTATGTTTATTAAAGATTATTTTACTTTGGTATGTTAAGTGCTTTAGTTAGTGAAAAATTGCTTTGAGTAAAAATTATGACATTAGCGTATGACACCAGCCACTTCGATACAGATCATGTTACCTCTTGGTCTAACCGTTCTCTTAATACGACAACAGAAATGTACCCTGGTGAGTTAGATGAATTACGTAAACAGTCTTACCAACAAAAGCAAATAATTGAAGCCATGCCTACCGGTCTTATTATTCTTGATAGCAATGGTATTGTGGTACGAGTGAATCAGATAGCACGTAAACTACTGAATGAGCCTATTTTAGGCCAAGCATGGTTTGAAGTGATTAAACGTTCATTTGAACCTAGAGCAGATGATTGGCATGAAGTTTCTTTGAAAGATGGAAGAAGAGTTAAACTCGAAATCTCACCTCTTGCTAATGAGCCAGGTCAGTTAATTATTATTACAGATTTAACCGAAACCCGTTTACTACAAGACAAGCTTAGTCAGATGCAGCGTTTATCGTCGCTAGGTAAAATGGTGTCGTCATTAGCACATCAAATACGTACACCTTTATCTGCTGCTATGTTGTATGCAGCAAATTTATCTTCATCTAATTTAGATAAAACTGCGAGAAGTAACTTTCAGCATAAATTGATGTCTCGCCTACAAGATTTAGAAAGCCAAGTAACTGATATGCTGTTATTTGCGAAAGATGGTAAAGATCAGTTAGTAGAAGAGTTGTGTGTTAACCATTTATTGACTGATGTTGTACAAGGTATGGAGAGTTTAGTTAATAAAGCGAATGCAAAAGTAGAAATAACTTTAGCTGAGCAAAGCTGTTCTATTGTGGGAAATAAAACATCACTCTCGGGCGCTATACAAAATTTAGTTCAAAACGCCTTACAAGAAATTCCGGTAAATGCAGTGATTACATTACGTGCTAGTTGTACAAAAACACATGCCATTATACAAGTAAAAGATAATGGTAAGGGTATTGCGAGTAACCTAAAAGATAAAGTCTTTGAACCTTTTTTTACGGCAAAAGAAAATGGTACTGGCTTAGGCTTAGCAGTTGTTAAGTCGGTGATTACTTCACATCATGGTGATATTCATTTAGTAGACAAAGAGAACATGGATGATCAACAAGGCGCAGAGTTTTTAATTAAATTACCTTTATCGTCGAGTGATGTATCGGATGGTAAATCTAATGAAAAATAAACACAATAATTTATTAGTATCTACCGCTTTAAAGCGAAACCCAATAAATAAAAGCAGTTCGTTATTTAGTAAGGAGAGTACTCATGAGTAAAAGTAAAATATTAGTCGTTGAAGATGATGCAGGTTTACGAGAGGCCTTAGTTGATACTTTACTGTTAACAGGTTATGAGTGTTATGAAGCTGACAGTGGTGAAGCAGCATTAATATTACTAAAAAAACAATCAATTGATCTTATTGTTTCTGATGTACAAATGCCGGGAATGACAGGGTTATCATTATTAAAAAGTATTAAAAGTACTTGGCCAAATACACCTGTATTAATGATGACAGCTTACGGTACTATTGATGATGCTGTTCAAGCGATAAAAGATGGTGCGAGTAATTATATGGCAAAACCATTTGCACCAGAAGTTTTGTTGAATATGGTGAGTCAGTATATGCCATTAAAAAGGCATGATAGTGCAGATCCTATTGCAAAAGATTCGGCTAGTGTAGAATTATTAACGTTAGCTAAAAAAGTAGCGTCTACAGATGCATCTGTGATGGTATTAGGGCCAAGCGGCTCAGGTAAAGAAGTGCTATCACAATATATTCATAAGCATTCACAACGAGCTGAGCAACCTTTTATTGCGATTAATTGTGCTGCTATTCCTGAAAACATGCTGGAAGCAACGCTTTTTGGCTATGAGAAGGGAGCTTTTACAGGGGCTATTCAAGCGTGTCCTGGAAAGTTTGAACAAGCTCATGGTGGCACTATTTTACTTGATGAAATTACTGAAATGGATTTGGGCTTACAAGCTAAAATTTTACGGGTTTTACAAGAGCGAGAAGTTGAACGTTTAGGTGGTAGAAAAACAATTAGTCTTGATGTTAGAGTGATTGCGACCAGTAACCGTAATTTAAAAACAGCGGTTCAAGAAGGCGTTTTTCGTGAAGATTTATATTATCGATTAAATGTATTCCCATTAACATGGTTACCATTGGCGAATAGACCTGATGATATTATGCCGTTGGTTGAACATTTAGTTGCTCGTTACTGTAAAAACTCAGGTGACATCATACCCAAGTTTAATCATAGTGCTGTTAAAAAACTCACTACTTATAAATGGCCTGGTAATGTTAGAGAGCTTGATAATGTTGTTCAAAGAGCAATGATCTTACATCAAAATAATTGTATTGAATCAGGTGATATTTTAATCGAACAATTTGACAGCGAAATTATCAGTGATACCAATAAACCATCATTAATTTGTACCGCTGAACCTATACCCAGTTCAGAATCAAATTTTAATACATCACATTCAGACGTTTTAGGTAATGAACTTAAACAACAAGAGCATCAGATAATTTTAGACGCATTACTGGCGTATCGAGGTAGCCGAAAAGATGTCGCAGAGAAACTAGGTATCAGCCCAAGAACGTTACGTTATAAAATTGCTAAAATGCGAGAATCAGGTATCGAAATACCGTCATAATTCCTGATAATAAATTTTTATACCCTTCATTACTGACAAAGTACTTTAAACATTTTGTTTAAAGTACTTTGTCTTTTATCTATTAGTCAATTATAGGTTTTTAGATAACCTCATTTCACTCTTTAAATAAGCCATAACCTTTTGTAAATAAAGGGTTTAAATTAATTTATCTGTTTGGCATTAACATTGCTTTATCACTGTATATCAATCTTTTACAAGAATTTGACACAAGTGAGTTCATTATGGATATCAAAGGCAATTCTTTATTTGCACAAATGCAAGCAATGCAAGGTGCGGCGCTTAACCCAAATCAAGTAACTTCATCAGTGAATGGCGAAATGCCAATGATCAAAGAAGTCAATTCTTCTCAAGGGGATTTTGGTGAATTATTACAGGATGCTATTGGTAAGGTCAATGAATTACAAATGGATAGCGGTGCAAAGCGTAAAGCATTTCAAATGGGTGATGAAAGCGTGACTTTAGCAGAAACAATGATTGCCTCGTCAAAAGCAGGGTTAGCATTTGATGCTACATTGCAAGTGCGAAATAAGTTTGTTGAAGCGTATAAAGAAATCATGAGTATGCCTGTTTAGGCTAGTGGAGAAGTATAGTGGCTGATAATACAGGACTGGTTGCAGCAGACAACGATTTAGTTGCTTCTGATAACGACGGTATAGAAGAACAAAAACAAGGATTTTCCTCAATCATCGGTAATGCTGATGTTATGCGTCAAGTTATTTTAATCATGGCGTTAGCGATATGTTTAGCAATAGCTGTTTTTGTGATTATGTGGATTAACCAACCTAATTACCGGTTACTTTCAAAGCTGCCTACAGAAGAACTCATTAAAACAATGGATTTTCTTGATGCTAATGAGGTTGATTATATTCAAGAGAATAATAAAATTTCTGTGCCTGCTACTGACTACGCCGATATTAAATTATTACTTGCTCGTGAAGGTTTAACAAATGAGCCTTCAAAAGGTACTGATATTCTAATGCAAGACATGGGCTTCGGTGTGAGCCAGCGTTTAGAGTCAGAACGTTTAAAGCATGGACGTGAACAACAGCTCGCAAGAACGATAGAAGATTTAGATGCAATAGCCAAAGCACGAGTTTTATTAGCTATACCTCGCGAGAATGTATTCGCTCGACAAGCTAAAAGTGCCTCCGCAACCGTGGTTGTTAGTATGCAGCGTAATCGAATTTTATCTGAGGAAGAAGTGGACTCAGTTGTTGATATTATCGCTTCTGCGGTACAAGGATTAACACCAAGTCGAGTTACTGTCACAGATCAAAATGGTCGATTACTGAATTCAGGTTCACAAAATTCAGCGTCATCGCGTTCACGTAAAGAGCTAGAAATAGAACAAAAACGTGAAAAACAATACATGGATAAAATTGATACCATTTTAATTCCTGTTGTAGGTTTGGGTAATTATACGGCTCAAGTAGATGTGACAATGGACTTTACTAATGTAGAAGAAACCCAGCGTAGATATAACCCAGATTTACCAGCACTTCGTAGTGAAATGTTGGTTGAAAATAATTCTAGCTCAGGGGGCTCTAGTGGTATACCTGGTGCACTTTCAAATCAACCACCATTAGAATCGGTTATTCCTGAAAATGCAGTTGGGGGGAATCAAAATCGCCCAGTACCATCAAGCCGTCATACTGAAACTACTCGTAATTTTGAATTAGATGAAGCTATTAGCCATACCAAGCAACAAACAGGTGTCATTCGTCGAATTAGTGTGTCAGTTGCACTTGATTATTTAACAACGGCTAATGCAGAAGGTGAAGTTGAGCAAAGTCCTCGCAGCGTTCAGGAACTAGCTAATATTCGTCGATTATTACAAGGTAGTATTGGTTTTAACATTCAGCGAGGTGATGTGTTAGAAGTGGTGACATTACCATTTTCACGTTCTGATTTTGAGGCTGCCTCTGCATTACCTATTTATGAGCAACCATGGTTTTTAAAGGCAATTAAATTAGTGATGGGTGGTTTAATTATCATTGTCTTAATCTTTACTATTGTTCGCCCAATGTTAAAACGTTTAATTAACCCAGAACAAACACCTGATGACTATGGTGATAAGTCACTTGATTCTCATGTCGATTTAGGCGATAACACTATGGACATGTTAAAAGCTGAATTTGACGAAGCATCTGTAGGTTTTGCACCAGACGGCAGTTTACAGTTACCTGATTTGCATCGTGATGAAGATGTATTAAAAGCAGTTCGGGCTTTAGTAGCAAATGAACCTGAATTATCCTCTCAAGTGGTAAAAAGTTGGTTGGTAGAAGATGAGTGATGAAAAGCAAGATTTAGCACCAGCACAAGGTCAAAGTGGCTTTGATGTTGAAAAGCTTGAAGGTGTCGAAAAGGCTGCCATTTTATTACTGAGTTTATCAGAAGAAGATGCGGCACAAATTTTAAAACATTTAGAGCCAAAACAAGTACAGCAAGTAGGTACTGTAATGGCGGGCATGGAAGATTTTACGCAAGAAAGAATTACAGCTGTTCATAAATTATTTATTGCTGATATACAAAACTTTTCAACCATTGGTTTCCAAAGTGAAGAGTTTGTTCGTAAAGCATTGACCGCTGCGTTGGGTGAGGATAAAGCGGGTAATTTAATTGACCAAATTGTAATGGGTGGAGGGGCCAAAGGTCTTGAATCATTAAAGTGGATGGACTCAAAACAAGTGGCGAATATTATTCGTAATGAGCATCCTCAAATACAAACAATCGTTTTATCTTATTTAAACCCTGAACAATCAGCTGAAATTCTTGGCCAATTTGCCGATAAAGTACGTTTAGATTTAACCATGCGTATTGCTAACTTGGAAGAAGTTCAGCCTGCTGCACTTCAAGAATTAAATGAAATTATGGAGAAACAATTTGCAGGTCAAGCGGGTGCTCAAGCTGCCAAGATGGGTGGTTTAAAAGCTGCTGCTGATATTATGAATTACCTCGATACTAACATTGAAGGGCAGTTAATGGACTCTATGCGTGAGCATGATGAAGAAATGAGTCAACAAATTCAAGATCTTATGTTTGTTTTTGAGAATTTATCTGATGTTGATGACCGAGGTATTCAAGCCATTTTACGAGATGTGCAACAGGATTCATTAATGAAGGCAATAAAAGGTGCTGACGAGGCATTAAAAGATAAAATACTCGGTAATATGTCTAAACGTGCCGCTGATATGTTAGCTGATGATTTAGAAGCTATGGGGCCAGTCAGAATTAGTGAAGTTGAAACTGCGCAGAAAGAAATACTGTCAATTGCTAGACGTTTATCTGATGCAGGTGAAATTATGCTTGGTGGTTCTGGTGGTGGTGAAGAGTTCTTATAACCCCTTATATTATTAAAGGGTCAAATTTGAAAGTAGGAAGGGACTTGTATGACTGATAAATTAGAGCCAGAGCAAAATAATGAAGCTAATTTGTGGGATCTTCCAAATGTTGAGCCTGAACAAAGTACTGAAGATAAAAGAAATGCCTTTGGTTTACAAAGTGATTGGCGTTTTGAACCACCTGAAGAAGAAATTGAAGAACCTGTTCCATTAACGGCTAAAGAAATTGATGATATTCGTCAAGCCGCTTTTGATGAAGGCTTTAATGAAGGTAAAGAGGCTGGTTTTAATCAAGGGCATGAAGAAGGCTTAGCAAAAGGGCATGAAGAAGGCGTAACGTCAGGGCATGAAGAGGGTATTACTAAAGGCCTAGAAGAAGGTAAAGAGAAAGTTGATGCATTATCACAGCAATGGCAGATACTAATTAATGACCTACATGAGCCGGTAACTCATGTAGAAAATAATGTTGAACAACAATTGCTAAGTTTAGTTGTACAGTTAACCGAAGCGGTAACGCTACAAGAAGCCAAAACCAACCCAGATATTGTACTTTCTGCTATTAGTGAAGGGATTAAAGCGCTACCACTTCAAGAGCCTAACACTCAAATCTATCTTAACCCTCAAGACATTAGCATGGTTGAAGAAAAGTTTGGTATTGAATACATTCAAGAAAAAAGCTGGCGTTTGCTACCTGCTCCTCATATTGATATTGGCAGTTGCCAAATAGAAAACAGTACATCTAATATAGATTTAACAATGAAGTCACGCTTAAAAGATGTATTGGACTCATTTTTGCAAGATGCATTACATCAAAAATAAACGTCAAAAGTACTAACATTATTATGCAAAACCCTGGGTTTAATACTGAACGTTTACAGTCTCGTTTAACACATTGCCAACAATTTATTCATGCACACAAAACTTCTGTTGCAGGGCGGTTAGTGAGAGTTGTCGGCTTAACATTAGAAGCTGTAGGTGTGAAAGCACATATTGGCAGTCAATGTTTAGTTGAAACAAGTAAAGGTGATTTGATTGCTGAAGTGATTGGTTTCTCTCATGAACGTACGTTTTTGATGCCAGAAGAGAGTTTGCAAGGTGTTTCTGCTGGGGCACGTGTATTGCCTTTATCAAGTAAGTTTAAATTACCTCTATCAATGGAACTCTTAGGCAGAGTGATTAATGGGGTAGGTAAACCGCTTGATGGGCTAGGGCCAATTAAATCCGATGAAAAAGCTTATCAATCTAAACCATTAAATCCATTAGCAAGGCGAGCAATTAAAGAACCGCTTGATGTTGGTGTTCGTGCGATTAATAGCTTTATTACTGTTGGACAAGGTCAGCGCATGGGCTTATTTGCTGGCTCTGGTGTTGGTAAAAGTGTTCTGTTAGGCATGATGACTCGAGGAACAACCGCCGATGTTATTGTGGTTGGTTTAGTAGGTGAACGTGGCCGTGAGGTTAAAGAGTTTATTGAAGAAATATTAGGTGAAGAAGGCCGAAAGCGCTCAGTTGTTGTAGCCGCACCAGCTGATAATTCACCATTAATGCGATTAAAAGGTTGTGAAACCGCTGTCACAATCAGTGAATACTTTCGAGACCAAGGCTTAAATGTTTTATTACTACTTGACTCAATTACTCGTTATGCTCAAGCGCAACGAGAAATAGCACTCGCTGTTGGTGAGCCACCAGCAACTAAAGGTTATCCACCGTCGGTTTTTTCAAAGTTACCTCAGTTGGTTGAAAGAGCGGGCAATGGTGGCGATGGTCAAGGTGCTATTACTGCATTTTATACGGTATTAACAGAAGGTGATGACTTACAAGACCCTATTGCTGATGCTTCAAGAGCTATTCTTGATGGGCATATTGTACTTTCACGTGAATTAGCCGATTCAGGGCATTACCCTGCTGTTGATATTGAAGCTTCAATTAGTCGAGTGATGCCGATGGTAACGGTACCAGAGCATCAAGAATTGGCAAGACAACTAAAACAAAGCTATTCAACGTATCAGTCAAATAAAGATCTAATTTCTATTGGTGCGTATAACAAGGGTAGCGATCCAAATATAGATCAAGCGATTAACTTATTACCGGTTATTAATTTCTTTTTACAGCAAAAAATGAAAGAGGTTATTCCGTATGAGCAAAGTTTAGAGCAAATGCAAGAAATCCCCGCTGCTGCTCAAGCCTATGCGACTAATCAATAAATTATATGTTGAATAAATATTGAGAGTGTTATGTCGAAAAGCCAATTAGATGTACTGTATCGCTTTGAGCAAGATAAAGAGAAGCTAGCGGCAGAAGCTTTACAACAAGCTGAATTAGAATATAAACAAAATATGGAACGCTATAAAAGCGTATCTCAATTTCGTTTAGAATATATGAAGCGTTTAGATGGCTTATCGAAAAGTGGTATTGATAGCGCGACATATAACCATTATCACAAGTTCATTGCCAAGCTTGATTATGCAAATAAACAAGTTGAAACTGCAATTAATCAAGCTAGAGCATCAGCTAAACAAAAAAAAACAGCCTGGTTTGATCAAAGAAAAAAACTGCAAGCAGTAGAGATATTGCAAAAAAAAGCAAAAGAAAGAGAAGTGATTAAACAAAATAGAATAGAGCAACGCATGTATGACGAAATATCTTCACAACAATACATTCGTAAACAATTAGAGCATGAATAACGTTATTCTTCATAACATGAGCTGGTCACCAATTACGAGTTTGATTTTTGAGCAATAGTTGATGTTCAGCATATTATGGAATGTATATTGCTTTATATTAAATAATATTCAAATTATTACACTTTTTTCAAAGTAATCATTAATTTTAGTGGGTGAAATTTATGCTACATGTATCTTCAAAAATAATTGAACTTGGACTACCCGCCGAGAATAAAGACTTGCAGGCTATTTCTGAGAATAAAAGCACACCGTCGAGTGATGGCTTTTCAAAAGAATTTGATCGGCAAATTAAAGCCGACGGCTCTCAAGGAACGATTAAAGGCGATGAAAAAAAATACATTAATAAAGAGCTAAGTACAGAAAAAGAAAATAAGTCTAATGATAATTTAGTGGATGATAGCACGCGCGAAGACCCGACTAAAGAGACTCCTTTAGTTATAGAAAATGTTACGGAACCTAAAAATAAAGAAGAAAATCAAATAGCACCTGATCCTAACTTTACGCAGACAAGGGAAAATATAGGTACAGACGAAGCTAATACTTATACATTAGAGCTTGATGATAGTAATAAAAAGTTTAGTGAAGAGTTTATTCATTTATTATCAGCATCAGAGAAGCTATTACCTAATGAAAGTGAAAAAGTTGACAGTGATATTGAGCAGAAAACTAAAGGGACGGCTCCATTATCTGAAAATTTACGTGTTAATTCCTCTGAAAGTGCTTTTATTAATAATGACCTTTTAAAGCAATTAAAAGGCTTTACTGGCAGTGAAGAAAACATTGAAAATAATCAAAGTGCTTTAAGTAATAAAAACAGTGGTCAATCTATTACAAAAGTAAATGGTGACTTTGAAGAAAGCAATGTCATTAATAAAGCTGATATTCAAGTCGGTAAAACAGTTAGTTCACAATATGTAAGTCCTAATGTGCTACTTACTAACGATACAACTGTAAATTTAGGTGATTCTATTGATACCGAGAAAGAAAAAGGCAAAGTAGACAATATTATCCAACAAGGCAATTTGAGTAATACGTTTGGTAGTTCACTAGCGTTAGATGAAAACTCAAATTTAGTTGATGGTGATGTGTTAACTAAATTATCGAAGGTAGGGATTGGTGAAGAAGTAAATACTGCTTCATTGGACGCAAAAGCATTAAAAAACGCTACCAATACAACTATTGATTCATCTGAACTTAATGTTGTTAAATCTGAGCAAAAACCAATACCCACGGATAAGAAAGTTACTGATAATGTTGTACCAAACAATACGTTATTAGAACCTAAGTCATTAGATAATATAACCAATAAGTCAATAGAACCTTCTACGTTGCACGCACTTGTATCTAATCAAAAACTAACATCAATAAATGAAAATATTGTCAGTAATGTAGTAGTAGATAGTGAGCTCTTAGAAAAAGAGTTATCAGAAAATTCGACAAGCAAAGCTATTAATACACCAATAACTAAAGAAGAGGCACTCACTAAAGCTTCTACATTCAATATAGAAACAACATTTAACAAAGAAACAACGCAACAGAGTTTAGCATCGAATACGCAATCGTCAGAATTGAAGCCCCTAGAGGTACCTTTTGATAAAAATAGTAAAAATAACTTTTTTGTACCTAACTCAGAACCAATAGTTGATGATGAAACAGTTCTGTCATCAATAGGTACTTTAAGTAGTAGCTTAAAAGAACCAGACAGTATTGAAAAAACAATTCTTGAGGCTAAAAATCATAAAGAATTAAGTAAACAAAACGCTATAATTAGTGAAAATGCTGAGCGTTATAATGTGAATAATACTGATGAAGCATCAGGTAACTCTTTAGATAGTCTTTCAATAAGTGACTTATCAGTTGATGACGATATTATAATTCAAAGCAATAAAATAGAACAAACGATATTAAAGAGTACTTCTGAGCAGATATTAACATCACAAATTAATGATTCAGTTCATAGTTCAAATATTACCGAACGTAGTTTTAATGACGCTTTAACAAATGTGCAAAACAATGAAAGCTTGAGTAATCGCTATGTTTCAGAGAATGTTCAGCAAAACAAACTGAATGTTAGTCAACAAATAGAAACTATTAATATCAACGATAAAAATTTTTCTGAATCTGTAAAAGAAAAAGTACTTTTTGCCATTAATCAAAAATTACAGCGAATAGATATACAACTAGATCCTCCTGAACTTGGTAATGTTCATGTACGAGTCAATTTGCAAAATGAAGTTGCTGCAGTCAATTTTATTGTTCAACAACAACAAACTAAAGATTCTTTAGAGCAACACATGGATAAATTAAAAGATATGTTAGCTGACTCAGGAGTTGATTTAGGCGATGCTAATGTAGAGCAAGAGCAAAAAGGTAATGACAGTGACAATAACTCGAAAGGCCAATTTAATAGCAATGAATCTACAGAGGTCATTTCAAATAATAACATTATCACTGGTGCATGGGCTAAAGATTCGCCAGCTGGCGTTGATTTTTACGCATAACACTAGAAAAACGGACACATACCTTGGCTTAATTTAATTTCAAGGATATAGTTGATTGTAATAAAGAAGAAAATTAAAAAATAAGTGAATACTCTTAATAGGTTATTACTTTCAATAAGGGATAAAAATGGCTGAAGAAAATGAGTTAGAAATGGATGGTGGCGGCAAAAGTAAAAAAATGATGATAATCATTATTGCTGTCGTTGTTTTATTAGCAGGCGGTGGTGGTGCTTTTTTCTTTTTGAGCGGCGGTGAAGAAGTTACTGAAGAACAAATGAACGCTGAATTAGCTTCTGGAGATGGTGAATTAGCTTCTGGTGAACAAATGGTATCTGAAAGTGGCGAAGCTAAATTAGGTACTGCAATTTATGTCCCTATGCCAAGACCTTTCAGGTTTAACGTACCTGGAGCAGCAAGAGATCGCTTTGTAGAAATAAGAGCGCAACTACTTGTTCGTGGCAGTAATAATGAAGAAGAAGCAAAAAAACATATTCCATTAATAGAAAGTACTTTATTAAATGTGTTTTCACAATCAAATGCAGATGACTTGGCAACTAGTGCAGGTAAAACATCTCTTAAACAGTTAGCGTTAGTGGAAGTACAAAAAGAAATGACTGATCTGTCGGGTGATAAGGTCATTGAAAAAGTGTTATTTACCGGTTTTGTTATGCAGTAAGTGTTTTATTCATAAACGTAATTAACAATAATGAAAGTAAATGAAAAACTTAAAAAGAGTAATAATGTGTGAGTGACTTATTATCACAAGATGAAATTGATGCACTATTACATGGTGCCGATGAAGTAGAAGAAGAACAAGTAGAAGAAGGCTCCGATGGAAGTGGTGGAGCAACAAGTGACTTTGATTTTTCTTCACAAGATCGCATTGTGCGTGGGCGTATGCCAACGCTTGAAATGGTTAACGAACGCTTTGCTCGCCATATGCGCATCAGCTTATTCAATATGATGCGTAAAACATCAGAAGTATCTATTAATGGTATACAAATGATTAAGTTTGGTGAGTATGTTCATACTTTATTTGTTCCTACCAGCTTGAATATGGTGCGTTTTAGACCGTTAAAAGGTACTGCATTAATCACCATGGAAGCACGTTTGGTTTTTATTTTAGTAGATAACTTTTTTGGTGGTGATGGCCGTTATCATGCAAAGATTGAAGGTCGAGAGTTTACACCAACAGAGCGTCGTATTATTCAAATGTTACTGAAAGTTATTTTTGAAGATTACAAAGAAGCTTGGTCTCCGGTTATGGATGTTTCGTTTGAGTATTTAGACTCGGAAGTTAACCCCTCGATGGCTAATATTGTTAGTCCTACAGAAGTTGTTGTTATCAGTTCTTTTCATATTGAGCTTGACGGTGGTGGTGGAGACTTTCACGTAGCGTTACCGTATTCGATGTTAGAGCCTATTCGTGAGTTGCTTGATGCTGGTGTGCAAAGTGATAAAGAAGACACTGATATGCGTTGGTCGAAGGCTTTACGTGACGAAATTATGGATGTGCCAGTAGAATTAACAACTAAGTTTATTGAAACTGAAATACCATTACAATACATTATGGACATGAAAGTAGGGGATATTATTCCTGTTGAGATTCCTGATCATATTACTGTATTGATTGAAGACTTACCAACTTATCGTGCTCAGTTAGGCCGAAGCCGAGATAACTTAGCGCTTAAAATACAAGAAAAAATTAAACGTCCTGAGTCTGTTAAATCAGAATTAACCATCTTAACGAAAGGCGGTAAACGATTAGACAGCGATGCAGAATTGCATTTATTAGAAGACGACTTATAAAATTAAAGGGGCAAATGCAATGAGTGATGAAAATGAAGAAGGCCTAGATATGTGGGCTGAGGCAATGGATGAGCAAGCAGCGTCTGAGGCCGAAGATGAAGCACAAACGGTTGAATTAGATGAGTTAGAAGAAGACTCTCCAATTACTGGTGAAGAAAAACGTAAACTTGATACCATTTTAGATATTCCAGTTACCATTTCAATGGAAGTGGGTCGAAGCAAAATTAGTATTCGCAACCTTTTGCAATTAAACCAAGGTTCGGTTGTTGAATTAGAGCGTGTTGCTGGTGAAGCACTTGATGTTATGGTCAACGGTACCTTGATTGCTCATGGTGAAGTAGTTGTAGTCAATGATAAGTTTGGTATACGTCTAACAGATGTTATTAGCCAAGTAGAGCGTATTAAGAAGCTAAAATAAACGAAAATAAGGGCGTTTATGAAACGGTTAAGTGTTTTTATTTCGTTTTTTCTAAGTTTGCCTACTTTAGCGGAAACAAGTGTTGAACAAGTGTCGACTTCAATACCTGAAGTTGGTAAACATGTTGCTGGCAATATGGACGCAACAACAATGATTTTGTCATTATTGTTAGTGCTTATGTTAATTGTTGGTAGTGCGGTTGTTTTAAAAAAGTTTAACTTTGCGAATACAGGTCAATCAAATGCATTAAAAGTTGTTACTAGTTTGCATTTGGGGACAAAAGAAAAGTTAATTGTTGTACAGGTCGGTGAAAAACAACTGTTGCTTGGTGTTACACAGCAGCAAATTAATATACTTGATACATTAGATAAGCCTCTTGAAGTAACAGTGCCCGTCAATCAGAAGCTTAGCGAATCTATTCAAAAAATACTGAATAAATCATCATGAAAAAATTATTTTTAATGTTAATAAGTGCATTATTATTTGTTAGTTTTACTAGTAGTGCTGCAGACCCTCTATCATTGTCAGCAATAACCTTAACCACCGAAGATGATGGAACGCAAAAGTACTCAGTAACATTACAAATTTTAATGTTTATGACTGCGCTGAGCTTTATTCCAGCAGCGGTTATTATGATGACTTCGTTTACCCGTATTGTGGTTGTTATGGCAATACTCAGGCAAGCATTTGGTTTACAGCAAACACCATCAAACCAGGTGATTATTGGCTTAACACTGTTTATGACCATGTTTATTATGACGCCTGTTTATGATCAAGTAAATGAAGTGGCAATTCAGCCATTTTTAGCCGATAAAATGACATCAGTAGAGGCATTTGAGGTTGGTAAAGAACCTTTGAAAGCTTTTATGCTAGAACAAACGCGTATTAAAGATTTATCAACACTAGCTGAAATGGCAGGCATTACCGAAGTTGATAACCCTGCTGACTTGCCTATGACAGTAATTGTACCTTCTTTTATTATTAGTGAATTAAAAACGGCATTCCAAATTGGTTTTATTTTATTTATTCCTTTTCTTATTATTGATCTAGTTGTTGCAAGTATACTAATGGCTATGGGGATGATGATGTTATCACCGTTAATCGTATCACTACCGTTTAAATTAATGCTGTTTGTACTAGTTGATGGTTGGAATTTAGTGATAGGCACAATAGCAACCAGTTACGGTCTTGGGAGCTAGGTATGAGTCCAGAAATATTTGTTGATATACTTCAAGATGCTTTATTTCTTGTTATCTTAATTGTTTCTGCCGCTATTGTACCTAGTTTAATTGTGGGGTTAATTGTTGCTGTTTTTCAGGCTGCAACATCAATAAACGAACAAACTTTAAGTTTTTTACCTCGTTTAATTGTGACATTACTTGCACTTATTGTAGGAGGACATTTTTTAGTACAAACGTTGATGGAATATTTTATTACCTTAGTTATGCGTATTCCTAGTGTGGTGAGCTAATGGAATTCTCACACTCTGTCATTAACCAGTTACTTGCCGATTTTTTATTGCCTTTAACCCGTATATCCGCCCTTATTATGGCTATTGTTGGTTTGGGTTCTACAACCATTCCTACTCGTATTAAAGTTGCATTAAGTATTGCGGTTACTGTTGCTATTATGCCTGCAATCCCTCCTGTGCAAATAGAGTCACTATTCTCTTTTAGAATGGTTTTATTAGTGGCAGAGCAAATTATTATTGGCGCGATGATTGGTTTTGTTACTCAAATGGTACTGAATACTTTTACGTTAGCGGGGCAAATTATTGCGATGCAAACGGGCTTGGGTTTTGCTTCACTAGTTGACCCAGCTTCTGGCGTTAATACACCGGCTGTAGGTCAATTCTTTTTAATTTTATCTACCTTACTTTTTTGGGGCTTAGATGGCCATTTAGCTTTTTTACAGTTTGTAACAACAAGCTTTTATACCTTACCTATTCCTTCTACCAATTTTGAGCCCGGTAAATTTAAAGAGTTAGTTGATTGGGGTGAATGGATGTTTGCTACTGCATTGTCTTTAGCTATTGCTCCTTTAACTGCAATGTTATTGATTAATTTTGCTTTTGGTATAATGACAAGAGCAGCCCCTCAATTGAATATTTTTGCTATCGGTTTTCCTGTGACCATGTGTGCAGGTTTAATTATTATGTGGCTAACCATTGGCGACTTCTTTTTGCATTTTGAACTGCAATGGGAAAGAGCGTTAGACTTTACGTGTTATTTAATTGATTGTGATACACGCTAATGGCTGATGATGATAGTGGTGAAAAAACCGAGGAACCCACGGCCAAAAAGCTCGAAGACGCCCGAAAAAAAGGTCAAATAGCGCGTTCTAAAGAGCTAGGCACTATGTTTGTATTAATGGGGAGTGGTTTTGCTTTAATTATTATGGGCAATTCGCTTGTCGCTGGATTAACGCATATTATGCGTAAACTTTTTAGCCCCAGCAGGCATGAAATGATGAACTTAAGCGCATTATTTAAATTAGTAGCAACCGCGTCGTTAGAGGTTGTTCAGCCGCTTATTTGGATTTTTATTATTATTTCTGTCGCTGCTTTTATTGGTAATACTATGCTTGGAGGTATGAGCTTTTCTTGGGAAGCAATGATGCCTAAATGGAGTAAATTATCACCCATAGCAGGCTTTAAACGTATTTTAGGTGTACAGGCTTTAGTTGAGTTTATTAAATCTATACTTAAATTTTTTGTTGTTTTTCTCGTTTCTATTTTATTATTAGTTAGCTTATTCGACGATATTTTATCATTAAGTACACTGACTATTCCCAACAACTTTTCTGAATCTGTTGATCTACTTTTATTTATGTTTCTTGTACTTGCAGCTTCACTTGCCATTATTGCAGTGATAGATGCGCCTTACCAAGTATGGAATCACAATAGACAATTAAAAATGTCGTTAAAAGATATCAAAGATGAAAACAAAGACGCTGAAGGTAGCCCTGAAACTAAAGGGCGTATTCGTCGAGCACAATATGAAATGTCTCAACGACGTATGATGGCCGATGTAAAAGATGCCGACGTTATTATTACCAACCCAACACACTTTGCCGTTGGCTTACAATATGACGCAGAAAATGGCGGTGCACCAAAACTTATTGCAAAGGGTGTTGATGAAATGGCAGTACATATTCGCACTATTGCTAAAGAGCATGATGTTGAAATTATCACTTCACCAGCATTAGCTCGCTCTATTTATTACACCACTGAAGTACAAGAAGAAATACCTGAAGAGTTATTTGCAGCGGTAGCCCAAATTCTTGCCTTTATCTATCAGTTAAATTTATTTCGTAAAGGTAAGGCTAAAAGGCCTAAACCTATCGCTAAAAACCTACCTATTCCTGAAGAATACCGTTATTAAGTTGTGTTATGAACTTTTTATAAATGATGAATTCTAATGTTAAACATATTGTGAATAGCCTTTTTTTAATATGTTTAATATTTAACGTTAATGCTTATTATACTTATTGTTAGTCTACTTGATAAATAATGAACAATTTAACGCTTACTCACGTATAGATTTTTACGAAATAACTTTGAATATATACATGGCTGGAATTTCATGTACAAATAAGGTTTTATACAGTGATGAAACTACCTATTTTTCCATTACCTATCTATTTATTACCTAATGGCATTACACGATTGCGAATTTTTGAGCAGCGTTACTTAAATATGGTACGCGATATTAAAAATACCAATGGTTTTGCTATTAGTTATTCAACCGGAAAACCGAATGAAGTGCTGCCTACATGGGCAAGTAAAGTTGAGCTTGTTGATTTTGATATGACTGACGATGGTGTGTTAATCATTGATGTAAAATGTACACACTTAGTTAACATAGATGAACTTGAGTATGATGATAATAAATTATTAGTCGCCAATGTTTCTACCAAATCACATTGGTCTTCATCAGTTAATATTAACGACAACGCTTTGCCTGCATTATTAAATCAGCCACTTAAGGCTGTTTTTGCACAAAATAAAATACTGAATGATTTGTATAAAGAAACTTTCTTTGACGATGCATTGTGGGTTTGTAGCCGTTGGCTTGAATTAATGCCTGTGAGTTTTCAGCATAAATCACATTTTACATCACCTGATAGTTTTGAAGAGGCATTACAGTTCATTGAAACCGTATTAATAAGTAATCAAGATAATTTATGATCTATGCTGCAATTACTGGCGTACTTAATATTAATAGTTTAACTTTACTTTAAATGTTGACACATATGATGAATCAATTGACAAATATTGACAGTAAACCTAACACTGAGCAAAAAAATTCTAAGCACGATTTAGAAGAACTGAAACAGTGGTTAGATGATGTTGCTAAAACACGAGACAAGGTTGCCTTTACTCACTTGTTTAAATTCTTCGCTCCAAAAATACAACGCATTGCTAGTAATAAATTTTCTAATGAGGCTCAGGCTGCAGAAGTTGTGCAAGAAACTATGTCTAACGTTTGGCGTAAAGCGCACTTATACTCACCTGACAAAGGTGCTCCTACTACTTGGGTCTACACAGTTATGCGTAATGTAACATTTGATATTTTACGTAAAATGCAATCCAAAAAAGAAGATACCCTAAGTGATGATCTTTGGCCTTTGGTTGAAAACAACCAGGTTGATGATGAAGACTTTACTGATCACCTAGAAAATAAACAATTGGTTTCTTATTTATCATCACTTCCTGAAAACCAACAACAAGTGGTCAAAGGTTTCTACTTTTTAGAAATGTCACAAGAACAGCTTGCTCAACATTTAGATTTACCGTTAGGCACAGTTAAATCAAGATTACGTTTAGCTTTAGCTAAATTAAAGGTACGTATAGGAGAAAGCAATGATTAAGCACCACCCTTCACTTGATATACTTCAAGCATATGCTGCTGGTACTTTACCTGCTTCAATTTCTGCAGCAGTCGCGATGCATGTTGACATGTGCCCTGTGTGTAAAAAAATTGTCGCTGTAGAAACGCAAGAAAATGCAAAAGACTGTTTTGACCATTCAACAGAAAAGTCTTTTGAAAATGAAACGTTTGATTTTGATCATGATTTTGACGATATAATCGCTCAAATCACCAGTGATACTTCAATTCATGAAGAAGCCATGAAGCAAGAGAAAATTATTCAGCTTAAAAATAAAAAGTATATTCTGCCTAAAGCTATACAAAATATGAATATTACTAATTGGTCTAATATTGGTAAAATCTCACGAGCAAGAGTACAACTAGAAGAAGGTAATATTCGTACAAGCCTTCTTAATATTGAAGCTGGTGCTGCGGTTCCTGAGCATACGCACAAAGGCTATGAAGTTACCTTGTTACTTGATGGCGAATTTCACGATAATATGGGGCAGTATGTACCCGGAGATTTTATCGTACTTGATAGTGAAAATGAACACCAACCTATAACTGAAAAAGGTTGTCTGTGTTACACCGTTGTAAGTGATTCTCTTCATTTCACTAAAGGTCTTAATAAACTATTAAATCCTATTGGTAGCTTTATTTACTAACGTATTTTTTACATCTCTTACCAAAAGCCAATAACTGATATGTTATTGGCTTTTTGGGTTTTAAAATAAAGAGATTAATACATAATAAAAGCGTTGAAACATACTATAGTTAATTTATCACTCTATAAACGTCAACCTTATGGTCATTATTCACTAAAATAGTTCTTTTTCTTTTAAAAAGAACTATTTTAGTGAATAAGTGATCTTTATTTTGTTTCATACGTTTTATTAGATATGAACATTAATTTCTAAAGGAATCTATTTATGCCTAATCCGATTAATATTGGTATTAGTGCTTGCTTGGTTGGACAACCAGTTCGCTATGATGCTAGTGCTAAAACATCTGCTTTTTGTGTGAATGAACTAGGTAAACATGTGCAATACCGTGCGTTTTGCCCTGAAGTAGCAATAGGTCTTCCTGTTCCTCGTTCAACTATCAGACAAATTAATACCAATGATGTTATTTCAGTTTCTCGTCCTGATGGTTCTAATAACGTTACTGAAGCTTTGGCTGAATATGGCAAACGTGTTGCAAAATTAGCGGAAAAATTTAGCGGTTATATTTTTTGTGCTAAAAGTCCTAGTTGTGGCATGGAGCGTGTAAAGGTTTACAGTGCTGATGGAAAAAGTGCGAAATCAGACGGTGTTGGAATTTTTGCTGCAGAAATTATGAAAGCTAATCCGTTATTACCATGCGAAGAAAACGGACGTTTGAATGATCCTATCATTCGTGAAAACTTTGTCGCACGTGTTTTTGCATATAAGGCATGGAAAGATTTACTCAAGTCAGGTCTAACTAAGCATAAGCTGATACAGTTCCATAGTTGTTATAAATATACGGTAATGGCTCATGATTTAATTGCTTACAAAGCGTTAGGACAATTACTTGCGCGTGCAGATATTGCTGTTGAAGAAATGGCAGAACTATATATTGCTGGATTAATGACTGCGCTAAAAATTAAAGCTACACGTAAAAAGCATGCAAATACATTACAACATTTACAGGGATATTTTTCAAAAAAACTATCACCATTAGAGCGACAAGAGCTAGCACAACAAATTGATGATTATCGCCAAGGTTTGGTACCATTAGTTGTACCTTTAACCTTAATAAAACATTACTTGTTAATTCACCCGTTGTCATATATTGCTCAGCAAACGTATCTAAACCCTTATCCTGAACAATTGAAATTAAGGTACGGCTATTGATACTTTGGTTTCGTAACGATTTACGGTTACATGATAATCCTGCTTTTTTACACGCCCTTAATCACGGATGTAAAGAAGCAGTATTTTTATCTACTCCTGAGCAATGGCAGCAACATGATGTTGCTCCAATAAAAGTCGATTTTATTCATCGCCATGTCAATTCACTTAAAGAGCAATTAGCTTCTTTTGGTATCAAGCTTGTTCATCATGAAGTTGCAGATTTCAACAGCCAAATAAAGTGGCTTACTGAGTATTGTCAAAATCATTCACATACAGAAATTGTTGCTAATAGTGAGGTTGAACTTAATGAAGTACAGCGAGACCAAAAATTACAACAAATTATTAATTTAACCTTATTTGAAGCTGATGTGATTGTGCCAAAAGGTCAAGTACTGAATAAAAGCGGTGATATGTATAAAGTGTTCACCCCATTTAAAAATGCTTGGTTAACTTACGTTAAAACTCATAGTTTTCAGTATATTGATAAAACCCAAATATCTGCCTTTTCTAATCCAACATTGATGGGTTCAAAAGCTAGCATAGATGTTAGTGCTGATATTGAACATGATGTCGAAATCTCACACGATAATAGCAGCTCGCATGTTGTTGAATCATCAAGTCGTTGGCCTTTGGTATCAACAATTGAAGAAAATGTCATACCTAATTTTTTAAATAATAAACTTCAGCAGTATGAAGAGCATAGAGATATTCCAAGTATAAAGGGTACATCAGGTTTATCTCCATATTTAAGTATTGGCGCGATAAGTCCGCGTTATTTGCTTCGTTTGTTATTAGAACGTTACCCCGATATTTTGTCTAAATCGCCAGAAGCTGAATTTGTTTGGTTAAACGAACTAATATGGCGTGAGTTTTATCGTCACTTATTATTTCATTTTCCAAACTTATGTCAGCATAAAAACTTTAATGCGAAATATAACAATTTACCTTGGCCTAATAACCCTAAATACATACAGGCATGGCAACAAGGTAAAACAGGTTACCCAATTGTTGATGCAGCTATGAGACAATTAAACCAAACAGGCTGGATGCACAACCGTTTACGCATGATTGTAGGCTCATTTTTAACGAAGCATTTACTTATTGATTGGCGCATAGGTGAAAAATACTTTATGTCTAAGTTAATTGATGGAGATTTAGCAGCTAATAATGGTGGCTGGCAATGGTGTGCAGGTACTGGTTGTGACGCTCAACCTTATTTTCGAGTATTTAACCCTATTACCCAAAGTGAACGATTTGATGCTAGCGGTCAATTTATTCGTAAATATGTACCCGAGCTGGAAGATGTTCCAGATAAGTTTATTCATTTTCCTCATGATTATTTAGCCAAGCAAGCAAATAATAGTAATAATTACATCGCCGCTATTGTTGAACATAAAGCAGCACGCTTAAGGGCATTAGACTTTTATAAATCAGGTCTTTAAAACTTAAAAATACCTGTCAACGATAAGCACTAATAACAGTTAAACGTTATTAGTGCTTTTTTATCTGCTATTATTATTTTAATTTTGAAATATGTATGTCTTTATTTTTATGATCTTTTCTTATGTTAGCTTCGTAATTTAAACGATTAAAGGTTTAATATTTTATATTATTAAGCGAGAGGCTTATGAATCAATCACCAACTCAATTTGAACATCACAATAGTTATATTGATACAGAAAATGACGTTACTTGGTTAAGTCATTTTTTATCTATATACCAAGCACTCAACAAAGACACTCTTCATTTACTAAGCGAAGTTTACCATCGTGATGTTGTTTTTATTGATCCTATTCATCAAATTGAAGGTGTCGATCATTTAACTGAGTATTTCGGTCATTTATACAGTAACTTGTTATCATGTAGTTTCGTTATTACAGAAGTTATCGAGCAAGATGCCAGTGCTGCTATTTATTGGGATATGATATACCAACACCCAAAATTACGTGCTGGAAAGCCAGTGGTTGTTCAGGGGCATTCTTTGTTAAAAGCAACAGAAGGAAAAGTTATTTATCATCGTGATTATTTAGATGTTGGTGCCATGTTATATGAGCATATTCCTTTAATAGGTAGCATTATTAAGTCAATAAAAAAACGAGCCACTCAATGAAAACGGTGCTAATTACAGGAGCAACCTCAGGTATTGGCTTAGCTCTTGTTAATTATTATCTTCAACAGAGTTTTACTGTTGTTGCCTGTGGTCGAAATAAAGAAAAGCTTTCATTATTATTTGACGGTATTGCTAATGTTAATCAGTTAGTCTTTGATGTTACTTGTCCTGAGAGTATTCATGCTGCTGCCAGTGAAGTAACTTATTGTATTGATATTATGATATTTAATGCAGGCGATTGTGAATACATTGATAATGTAATGAACTTTGACGGTATGGCCTTTGAAAGGGTAATTAACACAAATTTAGTTTCACAAGGGCATATGCTTTCAGCTTTACTAACTAAGCTTAGCAGAGGCAGCCAGCTTGTATTTGTGAGCTCTATTGCTACTACGTTACCTTTTCCTCGCTCACATGCTTACGGTGCATCTAAAGCAGGGGTTGATTACTTAGCAAATACTTTGCGCGGCGACTTAGCAAAATTCAATATTGATGTATCTTTAGTGCACCCTGGTTTTATCAAAACACCATTAACCGATAAAAATGATTTCTCCATGCCTTTTTTACTGACCAGCGAAGAGGCTGCTGAGAGAATTTTTAATGGCGTTGATCGTCGCAAAGCTTATTTTTCTTTTCCGAAACGTTTTACATACACGTTGAAGCTAATGCGTTTATTACCCAATGTTATTTGGCAAAAGTATGTTTTTTAGTTTGAGGCTTATTAGAGTATGAAAAAAATTGCCATTGTAGGTTCTGGTATTTCTGGGTTAACCTCAGCTTATTTGTTATCACAAAAACATGATGTAACTGTTTTTGAAAAGAATGATTACATCGGTGGCCATACGGCAACAATTGACGTAGAGCACAAGAATAAACAATATCAAATAGATACCGGCTTTATTGTTTTTAATGATAAAACGTACCCTAATTTTTTAAAATTACTAAGCCAGATAAATGTTGAAAAACAAGCAACAGAAATGAGCTTTTCCGTTCACAACGAAAAAACGGGCTTAGAATACAATGGTCATAACCTTGATACTTTATTTGCACAAAGACGAAATATTCTAAAACCTAAATTTTGGCGGCTGATACTTGAAATTGTTAGGTTTAATAAAGTATGTAAAGAAATATATGCTTCGCAATCCTATCAAGAAAAATTGACTTTAGGAGAGTTTCTTTCAGCAGAAGGCTTTTCTAATTTTTTTGCTGAACATTATATCTTACCCATGGGAGCTGCTATTTGGTCAAGTTCGCTAAACCAAATGAATGCAGTAGACTTTAAATTTTTTGTTCAGTTTTTTCATAATCATGGTTTATTGAATATTGCAGATAGGCCTCAGTGGTATGTGATTCCAAATGGCTCTAAAAACTACATCAAACCGTTAGTTAATTCGTTTGCAGATAAAATACAATTAAACGCCAATATTCGTTTTATTACTCGTGATAATGATAAGGTACAATTACATTTTGCTGATGGAAAATCACAAGAATTTGATGAACTAGTATTAGCCTGCCATTCAGATCAAGCGCTTGCTTTATTACAAGTACCAACACCAAAAGAGAAAGAAGTATTGTTAGCAATGCCTTATAAGCTTAATGATGTGGTGTTACATACTGATACCAGTTTATTACCTAAACGTAAAAAAGCATGGGCGAGTTGGAACTATCAATTAAACAATAATCGAGATACACCAGCCAGTGTCACCTATAATATGAATATTTTACAAGGGCTTGTTGATGATACAACTTTCTGTGTCACCTTAAATCAGAACAGTATTATTGACAA
>JALZUE010000031.1 GCA_023301705.1 Alteromonadaceae bacterium
GGGAAGGCTAGCCTTCCCCTTCTCTTCTACTGAATGCGTAGCATTCACTTCCTATCATGCAGAGGTTTTCCCCTAGGGCTGTTCTCTGGGGATATTGAGCCGTAAGACCGCCCTCTTTTTTATTCTCCCCAGCAACAAAGTGAAATTCTTTAGCTTCTTGATGAACCTCTTCTATGTCGATCTCTTCGACGTACTGATGAAAACTCTCCCTGAGAGCCAACGAGCCGCAGGGAAGTCCTTTCTCCCAGTCCACCTTATGCTCGACGAATTCGGCCACACCTCTATTCCTGAATTCGCGACGACCTGTACTACTATTCGAAAATACGAAGTCAGTCTCTCGGTTATTCTCCAGAATTTCACCCAGCTCACGACCAATTATGGCCGCACCGAAGCGCAAACTATAATCGAAGGAGGATTCCAATCCCGCATGTTCTACCCCGGCCTTTCGCTAGAAACAGCTACCCAAGTAGAAAGAATGTTGGGTAGGGAAGTCATTCACGAAGTTAAATGGGACGGCAACACCCAAGAAAAGCAACAAAACCTCCTTAACGCCGACCGTATCCGCACCCTCCCTGACAATCAGGCCATTTTCCTTACTGGGAACAAAGAGGCGATTCTATTAGAAACACAAAAAAGCTTCGAAAATAAGCTTTTCATTAAAATGATGAAACGAAAATACTCAGGCACAATTCAGCGACGTAATCACTCAGAGTTCAAACGTGTCCCATTAAAATAAAACCACTCCCCGCACTCTAACAATCCATGGAAGACCTTCTGAGCCAATCCCAAAATTTTCTAAGTAACCTCCCTGCGCCGCAGCATCTACTCTCTATAATTGTAGGAGTAATCTGCATGTTATTAGCGGGATATGTCATCGCTTGGGTCGCGTCTCTCATCCCGATCATTAGATGGTTCATCTTTAGTTATATCATCATCGTCATTATTGAGGGGTTTCCTGCTTCAGTTGATTTTAGCACCCCCATAACCTTTATCTTATGGGGTATGCTCCTCCCCTTTATTCGAATCTTATGGAAGAAGCTCAACCTCTCATTTCCTCGGCTGCCTCGATTTCGTTCGCCTTTACCAACTCAACTCCGCCATAATCACTCTTTTGTGAACCTCCTCAGGCCAAAGAAAAGCCCTTTTGCCTTCATTGCGTACCCCTTTAAGTGGATTTGGCGAATAATCAAAGGTGCGTTTTATTTCCTCCTAGTACGCATCCCTGCACGGCTAATTCGCTTAGGATTCTGGATTAAGCAGGTTATACCTAGTCTAAATACATGGGATGGATGGAAAAACCTCATCAAAGGACTTTTTTCATGGCTAGGAAACCTCATCTGGATCGCACTCCCCGCAGAAATAAGAGCCGAATTCCGCCGAGGAACTTCAGGAAAAGAGGCTAAGGAATCCTTCGCTCAAGATGTGAAGTCGTCTTTCTATCGAGAGCAAACCCGCCAAAAAAAGCGTGATGAGCAAGAGCTCTGGCGATTCTTTAATAGTTTTAAGAAAACCTTCCAGCAAAAAGCGAGGGAAGGACATGACCCGTTTAAACAAGGAGAGCCTGACCTAGACCCCAAAAAACAAGCTCAGAATCAGTCAAAAAAAACGTACCAAAAACAACAAGATCCATGGGAAAACGACCCATATCACGACAACGACTTCTATCGTGAACAACAGGCCAGTGCGCAGCGATCCCGAAACCGTCGCAAAAAAGAGTCCGAAACACAGAAAACGCAAAGCTCCAAACAATCAAACTCCTCGCGACAATCAAGCTCGTCTCAAAAGTCCAACCAGACCAATGACCCTTTTCCGAAAAGTGAAGAAGAAAGCGCCTGGTGGAAAGAGCAACAAAGCAGAACTAGTCAAGAAAGCGCTGAGCAAAAGCGTAAGGAATCTCAAAACTCCAAACAATCAACTCAATCCAAAACCTCCAAAACAGGTACTCAGCCAACAACTGATCCACCTTCTAACCCTGCGTCTAAAGCGTATTATGACAAATATAGGAATGATTTTATACGAGCCGGTTGGAATTATGAACCTGATGAAGAACGCTTCACTGGCGGGAAAAATTCATATGACATACTTCAAGTTACCACCTCTCAGACAAGTACCGAAATCAAAAAATCCTATTATGCCCTTTCAAAAAAATACCGTCCGTTTCTCACTCCAACACACCCCACTACAGTTCAAAAAAGAGCCAACGAGATAATCAAAGAAATCAACCGAGCCCACAACACTATTAACCCCAGGAAGAAAAAGAAATAATCTCGGATAAAAGTCTGAGGTAAGTTCGTGTCACACGATATGGAACCTATTTCAGAAGTACTTTAATGGACTGATCGAAAAATCAGCCTTTACCCCGGTATGCAAAAATTTGGAAAAGGCTCTTTTATGAAGTAGTTAGCTTTTGTATACTGATAGTCCAATCCATTCATTAGTTTTTAGCTTCGAGTATTTGTTGGGAGACTTGCTTAAAAATTGGTGCTGCTATAGTTGCTCCGTATGGCTTCATCTTCGTCGTTTGTGGGCTGTCGATAACAACATAGACGACATATTCTGGTTGGACTGCAGGAAACATTCCACCAAAAGTGCAAATGTAGAGGCCTTCCTTATATTCACCGTCTTCCCATTTAGAGACCGTACCTGTTTTGCCGGCAACCTCTACCTGATCAGGGCTAGCGTCTGAAGCAGTTCCTCCTGGCTTAGTGACTGCAGTCATGATCTTTCTTAATACTTTAGCAACTCTGGGTGTGATTACCTCCGGTAATTCCCGACTAACATCCTGCGCTTTTGATTTCACAATATGAATCGCAGGAATTTTACCATTGTTGGCGATGGTGGAGTAGGAGATAGCCATTTGCATCGGGCTTACTGCAAGTCCATAGCCATAGGTCATAAAGGCAAACTCCTGAGGATGTCGGTCTTTCCCTAGATTTACGTCCTTCTCGCCGGTCCAGTTAAGTACCGTTTTCTTACCAAAGCCGAATGCTTCTACGTATTCGTAAAATTTATTAGTCCCTAGATGACGACCTAATTTATAGATACCAATGTTGCTGGATTTTGCTACTATTTCTTCAAGTGTTAGTCGATCATGTGGAAGGTCATCTCTTACAACTACAGTCTGTGTTTCGTATATACCGTTTTCACAATCTATTTTTGTGGATGCGTTTATGAGATTTTCGTTCAGGGCTGCTGCAGCTGTGATGACTTTGAACCCTTGTCCCGGCTCAATCAAACGGAAGGCATAATTCTCAGCCTCTGTATTACTCTGTTGAGCCAGTCCTAATACCGCTCCAGTTACAGGGGACAACACGATTATACACCCCTCTTTCGATTCGGCCCTAGCTAAACCCTTAGATAACTGCTCTTCTACTATCTTCTGAATAGCGGGATCAATAGTTAATTCATCACTACTTCTGAGCCCTATCAAATGTGATAACTCTAATAAGGGTAGCTCTTTATTTTGCTCTGGGCTAGTAGGAGTAGAAACTTTAGCTGTTGAAAGTGAAACTAGGAAGGCGGTCAAAATTAGCGAGTGAGGTTTCATTGAAGTTAATATTAGTTTGATAAGGTACATAAGCGATCGAAAGGAAGGTGATGTAAAGTTTTGATTACGCGGATTCAACTAGCCAGCGCAACAGGCTGAGGGCTTGAGTAGCGAGCCCAGCTTATGTTAGGGTTTTGCATACTAAAACCAAACCCAAAGCTGAAA
>JALZUE010000032.1 GCA_023301705.1 Alteromonadaceae bacterium
GTAATCTAAATTATAATAGTGTCCCTTCGCCATTACGTTATTCATAATATTTTTTAATTAATTTGATCTTCTAGGTCAAACCTGATTCTACGGATAGCTGTTCTTAATTTAGATGCTGCTGTTTTAGACTTTATAAGTTCCAACCTCTCCTCAAGTGTTAACACCTCACAGTTACCCCGCTTAACGTGTTTATTGATACGGTGTGTTAAATGCTTCTCAAGCTCATTAAGTTCGATATCTAGGACGTTTGGATTTGCTTGTTTATATAATAAGTAGCTCATGGGTGTATGATGTATTAATCTAAAATATTGTCAACATATTTCTAGTTTAAATCTTTAAATATCTCCAGTGTTTCTTTGGCTCTCCTTACGGCTGCTTTATTTTTAGCATCTACCATAGTATCAAAATCTTCCCTACTACTTAATGTTTGGAGTTGGCTGTGTTTTCTTATACATTCCCTCCTATTATTAAGAACTTCACAGACATATGTTGGATTATCGGTTGATGGTTGGTTAGGATCACCACTAAGGTTTAGAATACTTTTAACATAGACTACTTCAACCTTACAATCGATGGAACACCACCTAACCGAATTGGAGTAATCTTCTATAGGATTTGTTTCTTCCGAATTTAACTTGTTCATTTCAGCTACAATTTTATCGGCGTTCTCTATAGCTTCATCATTACGATCCCTAGAGATTAAATCCAATTTACCGAACTCCTTACTGACATCATCGAAGTAGTAAGCGATATTTTCTTTATAGTCGGAAAATACACCATCCTTAGCGGAGAAGTGGACATATCCTAGATTTGAGAAGTATTCGTTCATACCTTTACGATACCAACACATATTGTAATTTTTTGATAGACTCATATTATATTATTTGGTTAAAAGTGCTACACCCACCCCACTGGGTTCCTCCCTGAAGGGTGGGTGTTTTCGTTCAGGTCGCTAAGTGCTTGATGTATTTCCTTGGTCATAAACAATCTCTTGTTCCAAGTGAGTATCGCGGTAACCCCGCCGTGTCATACACCCCAAGCTACGTCCCATTCACGTCCTTCCCTCAATGCGAAATTTTATACGTTACAGTTAATGATTTGTTTAGATAGTAAGGTAGCTCCCTCCATTGCTTTGGTGAAACATGCTAGTGCTATTAGATCATCTAATTCCTCTTGTTTATCTCTACCGCCACCAGAGCACCAGTGTACATCTCCGTTTTCTTTATTGACGGTGATCTTATCATCGATCCAGAATCCATGAACCTTATATTTAACAAACTGGTCATTTGGATTACTATTAACCGTGTATGGATTATCTAGGTGATTTGTAATTTGTTCTGTAATTGTCATAACGAGATGATTATGTATAGATTTTGGTAGTTGTCAATATTTATCTCATACTTTTTTTAACATAATCTACCTAATTAAAAATATGGGTAAATTTAAAGACGTTATAACCAAAATAGAGGAAAGCTTTGAAGATGATGTAGTCACATTAAAACAAGTAGGTTATGAATTTATAGATAAAGCAGTCGTTGATGATTTCGAGATAGGTTTATTTAAACAAAAATTGGGAGATTTTTACGAGACATCACTTAACTTAAAGGGGTATAGTTTTTGGTTTGATCAACATAGAAATGATGTTCCTATATCTAAAGGTAATATTATGAAGAATTTGCGTGAGATTGTCAAAATAGCTGAAGGTTGGGTATCCAAATACTCAGATGCACCCCACTATATCGGATCTATGAATGATTCTAAATTGAAATTATATCATAAGTTAATTCAAAGATTTAGTAATCTTAGAGTAAGTGATATTGAAGGTATATACTTTCGTATCTATTTATAACTCCCCTCGGATTTTAGACTATTAACCTTATCTACAATCATGTTATAACAGATGATGTCATTTTTACAATTTTCCGATAATGGCGATTCATAATATTTAACCTCAACGCTAAGTTTACCGTCATCATCAAACTTAATAATATCGTATGTATGAATACTACTTTTAGTAAAGTAATATCTTTTCCAAATACCACTAAGTTCAAATAATGCATCTCTCCATTCCAATTTGATATCTTCTGGGGTGTTAATGAAGTTACTAAAGCATATGTCATGAGTCCAGTAATCGGATGAAAAGTTGTGATATGATGTATCTTCTTTGGTTTCTACTATTTCATCTATATTTTCATCTATGAAGTCTAATTTGTGAGAATTTTTACGATACGCCAAATCAGGAGAACCTAATCTAGAATCCCATTCTAATCTATCACATTTAGTAAGAGCATCGGGTGGGCAGATATTTACTAAACTTCCATTTTCCCAAAAATATTCATCCATATTAAACATATAGATAAGAACGTCAGCACGCCCCTCAAATTGATTGGTATAATTTAGGATAGCTTGTTTTACTTGGAAATCTACTTCATTCATGGATGTATGATATCTAATATCTAATAGTTGTCAATATTTAATTACCTTTTGGAGTAAATTCGTCACAATCACAGTATTTACAGCTACAGTATTCATTATTATCCATCCAATCAAAATGCCTATGATAGGGATGTCCACAAATACATTCAGCGTCTTGATTATATTTAGGATTATATGATTTATCCTCTATATTTAAATTCATTGTAGTTGGATGTGGGGAGGATTCGCATTTTAAGGAATTGAATTCCCCTACTAGATGTTGTATCCGATGTTTCAATTTTAGTTGATCTCTTGTCATAACTATTGTATGGTAATAAACCTCTGAAGTTTGTCAATATTTAATTTCATAAATATAATCCATTATAGAGGAATTTAGTAGATATAGGTCATCAATATATAAGTATCCAACATCTCCTAGGATTTCTTTAACTGGCTCTACAATGTTATAATCTAATGTATATCCAATTTCGTAAAGATGGTCAACTACTACTCTCATTGTTATCGAAATGGGTTCCAAATATATCAGTTGTGGGGTTATTTCTAGTCATATCCCCCTAATGAAAATCTGATAATATGGTCTATATTTTCGCTCATTTTATTTTATTTGGTGTCCACCCCACAGGGTGGGTATTTTGGGTATATTTATAAGGACACTAAAACGGTCAATTATAGCATGTTTACTACCTATATAATTTATGTTTTTAATATTATGACATTTTTAGTGTAATATTAGCTCCTTATTTATGTGGGGTATTTTGGCAAAACACTATAAAATACCCCACATTTACAATACTATTACTGTAGTAGGGTGTATGGGCTACCATAATCCTCACCCTGTGCTATAACTTCAATATTACAATGGGTAAAATGTAAATTTACATGATCGGAAACCATTTCCTCAGCTTCATTTGGAGATTTAGCAACCACATAATAGATGTCTGGAGTTTCTATTAAACGATTACTGTAGGTAGAGATTTTGTATAGGATATTCATTTACTTTATATAGGTAGTTTATTTGTTTAAAATTTAACCCTAGAGACACGGTGTTATGACGACGACTACAGTATTGTATGTGTCTCTAGGGTTGTAATAACTAATGAGATAGAAAACAAAAGAGTCTCATTAAAATTGGTCTGCTTGATGAGATTTTTACTCATTCTACTTTATCAGTAGTTTCAGGGACAGCTAACATATTTGCTACGTTTAATCCCAAGCACGTTTTGGTTATAAGTTATTTTGGTTTGTTTGTCAAATATTATTTTAGGTTATTTCTACCCAACTCTCGATTTTCTCTGATAGATTTTCCCAATTGTCTATATTTGGTAGAGAATATGATCTCTTCAATCTTACTCCATCTTTACTCATTCGTCTAGCTAAAAATTTACTACCATCCACTTCCGAATTAACTATTAAATAACTATCACCCTCATAAATATATTCCATTGTATTTCCATTTTCATAAGTAACTTTAACCGATTTATAATCCTCATAATATTCTACTTCATAAAAATCATCAACATATTCTAATTCGGTAATACTACCATCCTTTAAGGTTATTACCACGGAAGATGTTTTATGGAGAATAGCCACATTCATATGATGTGAAGGAAATGTGATGTAATCCTCTATAACATCCTCTATTAGTAGCTCCTGATATTCATCCACAGGAACCAATCTAGTCACTTTTAGTTTATTAGTTTCCTTACATCCAAAATACCTACAGATAGATGTCTTCCCTAGAATCTCTACTTCATAAATTTTAAGGGAGGGATCTTTTATATCAAGTTTTTCAAATAAATCATAATCTCCACCTAATAGATCTTCTAGACTATTAAAATAATTCAAAGGCCAGCTATCACTATATTCATATGTTTTACCAATTTTGAAAACATTACGTTCAATTGGAGAAATGTTTGTTGTTCCGATATATCCTTTAGTCATGATGCTTTAATTGATTGAAATAATTTCTTTTATTCTACCCATATCTTCATCAATTATATCATCATAGGTTTCATTTAGAAGCTCTTCTTTAGCTTCCTCTTTTGTAGATGATTTAGAACAAGCTACTTTAATAGTAACTTCTTGTAATACGGTAATATTCCAACAATCTTTTCGTTCTTTTTTAACGTCCTTCATAATTTTATTTCTCGATTTTAATTGTACCATGCGAAAATCTCTGTAATCCAATAGTAAATGCGTGAATTACAATAGCTATAGCTATATAAGCACATCCTCTTTCTATTGGATTATCGATGCTAGTTAACCATTGAGACATTTCCTTATCGATAAACCCCACACTATATTTAATTACTATGACTAAAATGATTAGACCTATAATAATTAAGGGCATTACTGTTGATAATTTATTCACCGAAATAATGTTTATTTAGAAGCATAGTAATAACCTCAGACAGCTCTTCTACTTCTTCTTTGGTTGTAAACTTCCTAGAATTCGTAATATTGATAGACATCTCATTTTGAGAATTTGGATCATTATCATCTACATTGTTTAGATTATAAATGAATCCATCAGGACAAGTTTGAAATCTTCCAGTTGGTTTGAATGTGGTATTTGTTGTAACCATGTCGTTATTATTCACCAAAAATTGGTTCTGTCAAATATTTTCTACTATTATTTTCGGATAGTTTATTAAATGGTGTGGTATATTCTTCTTCCAATCTAATTCTAGCTCCTTCATATTGTTGAAGATATAGAGAATATAGAAAGATGTCACCATCATTAAGAGCTTCCCTAGAGAGGCTCAGTGCTTCTCCTGCTACATTATGCCAATAATCCATAATTGGTTTGAGTTCCTCTAATTTATTAAGCTTTTGTTTGGTTTCTTTTAGTTCTCTAAATCTAGTAGGATTGAAAAATTTTTGAAAGTCAAGTTGATG
>JALZUE010000033.1 GCA_023301705.1 Alteromonadaceae bacterium
ATATTCATTATTATAAAGAAAGTAACATATATATCATCTAGTTACTCGCCTGATGCATTAACAATAGAGTAGAATTAAATCTTTATTGTTCTCTATTTATGGAATTTTACTATGTTTGAATACAACATCACCCCAAAATGCTTAGCTAATAAAGTAATATTAATTACAGGAGCAGGTGATGGTATTGGAAAACAAGCGGCATTAACGTACGCCAGCTTAGGTGCAAATGTTATATTACTAGGTAAAACCGTTAGTAAACTAGAAGCGGTTTATGATGAAATTATTACACAAGGCTATGTTGAGCCAGCAATAGTACCACTTGATATGAAAGGTGCTAAAAAACAACACTATATAGAGATGGTTTCAACAATTATGTCTCAATTTGGTCAATTAGATGGTGTCTTATTAAATGCTTCTGTCCTTGGAGAGCTAACCCCATTTGCTCAAATTGATGAACAAATGTGGCACGATGTCATGCAGGTAAATTCAACTGCACAGTTTCTTTTAGCACAAGCATTATTACCAGCATTAGAAATGAATAACGGTGGCTCATTAATTTTCACCAGTTCCGGGGTAGGTAATAAAGGTAGGGCCTTTTGGGGAGCTTATAGCGTATCGAAGTTTACCAATGAAAGCATGATGCAAATTATAGCTGACGAGTATGAAAATACTGACTTAAGAACCAATGCTATTAATCCTGGAGCGACTGCAACTAACATGCGTCAATCGGCTTACCCGAGTGAAGATCAAAAAACGTTAGCAACACCTGAAGAGATAATGCCTTTGTATGTATATTTAATGTCTGAAGATAGTAACGGTATTAATGGTCAACGATTGAATGCCCAGTAGCTTTCGTGTTGATAAAGAAAAACATAAAGAGGTTAACTAAAATCTAACCTCTATGCCTTCATTTAATAGTTAACGTAACTCTCTTCGTAAAATTTTACCCACATTACTTTTTGGTAGCTCTGTTTTAAACTCAACAACTTTAGGTACTTTGTAGTTTGTTAAGTTTTTCTGACAATGTTTAATAATGTCTATTTCAGATAAAGACTCATCTTTTTTAACAATAAATACCTTAACCGTTTCACCACTTACATCATTGGCTACCCCAACAGCAGCAACTTCAAGTACGCCATTGTGTAATGCGATAACATCTTCTATTTCATTTGGATAAACATTAAAACCAGAAACAATGATCATATCTTTTTTACGATCTACTATTCTGAAAAAACCATTTTCGTCAACTGTCGCAATATCACCTGTTGCAAACCAACCATCAGTCATACATTCTTGCGTAGCATCGGGTCTGTTGAAATATCCTTTCATAACTTGAGGACCTTTAACCCACATTTCACCAGACTCACCTAATTCAACTTCTTCGCCTGCATCGTTAACTATTTTAATATCAGTTGATGGCGCAGGCACACCAATGCTACCGTTAAAATCAGGTTGAGTGTAAGGGCTAATACACACTAATGGTGCACACTCAGTTAAACCGTAACCTTCTAATAAACGTGTGTCGGTCACTTTCTTCCATTGTTCAGCAACCGCTTTTTGAACAGCCATACCACCACCGAGTGACAGCTTTAAATGTTTGAAGTTTAAGTTAGAAAAGCCAGTTGTATTTAATAAACCATTAAATAAGGTGTTAACACCAGTAATAGTTGTAAATTTATGCTTACCTAATTCTTTAACAAAACTTGGCATGTCGCGAGGGTTTGTAATAAGTAAGTTAGTACCACCTAACGTCATAAACATTAAACAGTTGGCCGTTAGTGCAAAAACATGATAAAGCGGCAATGCGGTAACAACCAGCTCTTCACCTTCTTTTAGTATACCTTTAAGCATCGCTTTAGACTGTTCAAGGTTTGCAACCATATTACGATGTGTCAGCATTGCGCCCTTCGACACCCCTGTTGTACCCCCCGTATATTGTAAAAAAGCTAAATCATCACCATTGATGTCTACAGGTGTAAAAAACAATTTTTCGCCTTTACTAATTGCGCGATTAAATGAGGTAGTGACTGGTAAAGAATACGACGGCACCAATTTTTTAACATACCGTACAACACAATTCACAACCAAGCTTTTAGGAAAAGGTAATCTATCACCCAGCGATGTTAAAATGACATGTTTAACACCTGTATTATGAATAACTTTATCAAGCGTATAAGCAAAGTTTTCAATAATTAATATTGCTTTCGTTTCAGAGTCTTTTAATTGATGCTCTAATTCTCTGGCTGTATATAAGGGGTTAACATTAACAACGGTTAAACCAGCTAATAACGCGCCAAATAAAGCTATAGGGTATTGCAGTGTATTGGGTGTCATAATGGCGAACTTGTCACCTTTTTGTAAACCCAATCCCTGCTGTAAATAGGCAGCAAATGATTTTGCTTGTTGTTCTAATTCTTGGTAACTAAGCTCTGCGCCCATGTTGATATAAGCAGTTCTTGATGCATACGCTTCAACATACTTATTAAACATATCAACTAATGACGCATATTTATCAGCATTAATTTCAAATGGAATACCAGGCGGGTAACTTTTTTTAAGCCAGATTTTTTCCATAAATGATTCCCCAAGCGAGTGCACTAAGCTTAAATATGTTAGTGACGTTTAATATTATCGGTTTATTTTTTATTATATAAAACAAGTATAAGTTACGTTATGCAATTATATTTAATAGTAATGCATTAATAGAAAAAAACGTACTAAATCAAAAAGTTTTTAATTAATTTACTAACCTGTTGAGGCTTCTCCATATGAATATGGTGTCCTCCGACCAGATGATAACATGAAATATCGTTAAATAAAGGCGAAAAATTCACAAAGGCTGAGTTCATCATGGTATTTTCGCTACCAATAAATAAGCAACGGCAGGAGATACTCTTAATAACATTAGATGCTTGCTCATGTGTAAATCGATACAAAGAAGTTTGTTGTAACTTTTTATCATATCGCCAACTAACACCCTCTTCACTTTCTATCAGGCTTCGTTTGATAATTAATTCAGCATGTGGGTATTGTAAATCACTGACCTTTAGTCGAGCTTTCACCGCTGAATCTATTGATGGGTAGTATTTCTTAACTAACGTATTTTTATGACGACTTAACAGGCCTTTACGTAATTGCTCTGTTGTTTGATTTTCATGTGTTGTGATAAAACCAATTGAATCTAGTAATACTAAACGTTTTATTTTTTCTGGAAAAGCAGCGCTAAAAGCAGATGCGATCATTCCTCCCATTGAGTGCCCGATTAAGGTCACTGTCTGCCATTGTTGAGACTCGATTAAAGCATAAATATCATTTAGCCAATCAGAAAAGTGATAGTAGCTACCTTCACCGCGATGTTCAGAAAGACCATGGCCCGGTAAGTCTATAATAACTATATGATAGTTTTTTAAAAAAGGAGTTAGTGGAAGAAACGATGCACTATTATCTAACCAACCGTGAAGGCATAGTAATATTGGTGCACCGATATTTTCATTTGAAAGGCCACGTAACGTTATATGTGGTAAGCAAAATTTTTTAGCATTCATTAAATTACAGTCAATAGATAATTTAATGAATGATTATAAGCTATTTATTGCAATACGAGATCAACTAATGTCTAGTTCTATGAGACCTTTTAATACTAACTCTTCTAGATGAGTTGTGGCGTGAATAATCGTTACGGTAATAAGGGTTGTAATATGTTCTAAAATGAGAATTATAACCAACCGCCCATCTCACATCTTTAGGATTACTCCATAGGTATATGTTTTGCACAACTAAGGTAGGATAACTATAATCAAGTTCACCTATTTTTCCTGAAACCACATCACTAATTGTACCTAACGCAGTAATGTTTTTACCTTTTTTATAGATAACAGGATCTAATAAACCTTTGTAATAGAGTTTAAAGCGACCCGCTGATTCATTATCAGCTTTAGGTCTTGACGTGTTAGTTAAACTTTTTTGCACAACTTCAAGAACTGTGTACTCTGGTTCAATATTAATATTAACAATTTCACCACCCCACCTAGCTGTCGCACCAATATTATTAGTAGCATCAGTATAAGGCACAAGTACAGTGTTTTTTTCAACTTCTAAAGGTTCAGGTACAAGGCTACAAGAAGATAGAAACACCAAAAAGAATACACCGATAAAAATTTTTTTAGTCATGGCTAGTTTCCTTTTAAAATAATGTAAATTTAGTAATTAGCTAATAATTTAATTACAAGCTGAAAGAATTAAAACGAACAACAAAAGACTGTACGTAATATACTTGAATAAAAATACGCCAAAGGCTTATTTTTAGTTTACTTCTGTGTTGTAGGTAAGAGCTATTTTTCAGCTCTTAGTTTCAAAAAAAGAATAACAAAAACCTAACAAAGCTATCACAATAGAAATTTTAGTAAAAAGAAGATAAAAAATAACAAATTCAAAGAACAGGTTTGATGCTAAGCAAATATATCAACACCAAATAATTGTTGAATATTTTCTCTACTCGCTATTGAGTCAATAGATTGATAGGTTGAAACAGCACTTTGATTTAAATCTCTTATAGTTTCAAATTCATTCGTTTGACGTCGTTGTGTTTGTTCTTGCTGAGCTGAAAACTGAGTTGAAAAATTATTACTTGAACTAACAAGCTCTCCACCCAATGCATTATTTTCGCTTACTTGAAACTCTTGTTCAATAAGCGCTATAGCACGTTCATCAATATCTAAACGCGGTGTTCTTTGGACACTGTTCTGTGAAATACTCTCTGATGTATTATCATTATTACGTGTTATTTTTTCTACACGAGCAGAGGTCGTCTGATTAACAGAAGAAATATTGCCACTTCGAGCACTTTGGCTGAGCAGTGAAATAAATTTATCAGAAGAGATTTGCATAATACTAATTTAACAAATTTTTATTAATATGCCAAATTACGCTCAATATACGTACAAAAATAATGTCTCTATTTACCCAAAAATAACAATAACGTTATTCTTTACCGGGTAGCTTTTTCCACGAAACGGTATCTCTTACATAAACAGGTTGTGCATTTTCAGCACTTGTGCCCTTACCTTGTTTAAATAAATGAATGCCTATGGTTAGCATAGCTTTCGCGTTAGGAAATAATATTTCAGGTGAGCTTTCTTGCGATTTAAGCCCTGACAATTCACTATTATAGGCGTCCCAGCCAGTACCAACAGCATACGCTTTTGAGCTATAGCTTTGATAGTGATTAGCTAGTAATTCAGGAGCCAATACACTTTCATCACATAATGGCTGCATAATGCCTTGAGCATCAGCTTCAAATATACCGCTATAAACTTCAGACATACGTGCATCAATTGCAGAAATAACTTGTGTAGGCTTATAAAGTTCAAAAGCTTGTTGTGCCATTGTTTGTAATGTTGAAACACCTACAACAGGTAAATCAGCAGAAAATGCTAAACCTTGTGCAACACCAATACCTATACGAACACCAGTGAAACTTCCTGGACCTCTGCCAAATATTAACCCATCAAGTTCTTGTACTGTTATGTTGGCTTCTTTAAGCACATCATCAATCATAGGCAATAGAACTAGGCTATGTGATTGAGGGCAAAACTCGTAACGACTATAGACTTTTTCATTAACCATTAAGGCAACAGAGCAGGCTTCAGTTGATGCATCAATTGCTATATATTTCACGTTAGTATTCCAGTATTTATAGGTTGGGATAACAATGTAAGTAAGTGTATTACGTTAGATCTATCATCGCTAATAATGAGTGAAATATACCATAATTGGTTACTATCCTTAAGATAAACTTACATGGTTAAGTTATTATTTTAGTTGTTTTCGTTAATATGATTGAGTAATGCAACGGCTTTATCAATGTCTCTACTTCTATACATTGGAGGTAAGCTTTTTAAAAACACATGCCCATAAGGTTTATTAACGAGCCTGTCATCACAAATGGCCAATACACCACGGTCTTTCACGTCACGAATTAAGCGACCAACACCTTGTTTCAGTGCAATAACCGCTTGAGGCAATTGTATTTGCGCAAAGGGATCACCTTGTTGCCTTTTCACATCTTCACTACGCGCTTGAAGTAAAGGGTCATCAGGAGATGCAAAAGGTAATTTATCGATAATAACGCAGGTTAATTTATCACCGCGTACATCAACGCCTTCCCAAAAGCTTGCCGTAGCTAATAATACAGCGTTACTTTTTTCAGTAAACTCATCCAATAATTTACGTTTACCCATAGTGCCTTGAATTAATAATTCATTATCAATTTGTTCTGATAATAACTCAGCCACCATGTTCATCATGCGATAACTGGTAAACAAGATAAAGCATGCACCCTGGCTTGCTTCAATTAATTTGACCGAAATTTCAACCAACGCCTTAGCACGATCAGGATGATTAGCCGCAGGTAAGTAACGAGGGATAAATAATTGAGACTGATTCACATAATCAAACGGACTATCAAGTAGTAACTCTGCTGCATTTTTAATACCTAGCTGTTGTGAAAAGTGTTCAAAACCCTCATTAACGGCAAGTGTTGCAGATGTAAAAACCCAACCCGCATGTGACTCTGTTATATAATGACTGAATTTGTCAGCAACACTTAACGGTGTTTGATGTAAAACCACATGACGCGGCGTTGTTTCAAACCAAAAGCTGATACCAAAAAGATCTGTTTTTGACATGATTTCATATTTAGTTAATAACTCTGAAGCACGTTCAAAACAATTATCGATGTCTTCATTGCGGCCAAGGCACAATTTAATCACTTGATGAAAAAAGTCTAAATTAACCGCTAAAGACTCAAAACATCGAGCTATTGAAGGTAAATTAATTTTTTCTCGCCAATTACCACGCTCAGGATCATGCGCAAAGAGAAGTCGAAACTCTTGTGCATTTTTTAACAGTTTTTCGGCTGCTTTTCCTAATTGCTTAACATCTGTTAATTCAGTGCGATATAACTGTTGAACATCACTACACAAATCAACAATTTGTCGAGTTGAAAAGCTTTCACCAAAATACTCACTGGCAATATCTGGAATTTGATGTGCTTCATCAAAAATAACCACTTCGGAAGCAGGAATGAGCTCGCCAAAACCTGTGTCTTTAAGAGCCATATCAGCAAAAAACAAATGGTGATTAACAACAACTAAGTCAGCCTCTATAGCTTTTTGTCGTGCTTTAATTAAATAACAATCATCAATGTGTGGGCAGTCTTTCGCTAAACAGTTATCAACGGTACTGGTAATAAAAGGAAATACAGCAGAACCTTCAGGTACATCAACTAACTCACCTATATCACCAGTAATAGTACTTGAAGCCCAAGTGCGAACATTAACAAAATCAGCCAAACTTTGTGCATCAAGTTGCCCACGTGTTTCTTGAAATAGTGCCACTCGCTGCAAACATAAATAATTTGATCGTCCTTTTAATAAGGCCACTTGTACATTATTTTTTAACGCTTTAACAATGAGGGGCAAATCTTTATGAAATAATTGCTCTTGTAAATTTTTTGTACCGGTAGAAATAATAATTTGTTTTTTAGATAACAACGCAGGAATTAAATAGGCAAATGTTTTACCTGTTCCCGTACCCGCTTCAACAATTAATGATGACTGCTTATCAATAGCGTTAGCCACTTCTACTGCCATATCAATTTGCGCTTGCCTTGGTGCGTAGCCATTAATGATTTGAGCTAATGCGCCACTTGATGAAAAAGCATGTTCAACCGGCGGTTTTTTAATGATAGACATGAATAAGCAATATTTTGTTAATACAAGGTTAGGCGAACACCGATTCTATAGCTGTAATAGTTTAAACGCTAGTATTTCAAGCTACTTTCATTTGCTAAGTTCATGACATTGCCAATCATAATTAAAATTAAAATTAAAGCCAAGGTAAGGCAAGGCAAGGTGGATCATATGTAAGGAAAACAAATACGCGTTAAATATCAATTTCAATGAAAAAGCACTTGAAAATTTCACCAATTAAACGTATGGTTAGCTCAATATTTATTTAGGCTATTTTTTCATAAAACGTTAGTACTAAATATAGATAAATTTTGAATATAGAATACAAATTGAACCCTTTATTTTTAAACGCAATTGAGAAGAACAATGATAATAAATCTCAGCACAATCCATTTACATCATCATACGGATTAGCCGCTCAGGTTTATTTCACTGAGAGGCTATGGGCCTTTCTCAGTGGTAAGCGACATTAATATTGCAAGCCCCCGAAAGAGTCCAGCTCTCTCGGGGGCTTTTTGATTTTTTACGATTATGAATAAAGTACATAAACATATTAACTCTTTAAAACAATATATATTGCAAAGGATTAACAGATGACTACAGAACCTCGCTTAAGAATTGCGATGCAAAAATCAGGACGCCTTAGCGATGATACGCAAGCGTTATTTAAACGTTGTGGCCTGAAATTAAACGTTGGTGATCGTCGCTTATTAGCGCATGTAACTAATATGCCTATTGATATTATGCGTGTTCGCTCAAGTGATATTCCTGGTTTAGTAATGGATGGTGTATGTGACTTAGGTATTGTTGGTGACAACACCCTTGAAGAAGAAGAGTTATCACGTGCACTTATCGGAAGCCAAAATAGCTACATTCGTACTACGCCATTAAACTTTGGTGGTTGTCGTTTTTCAATTGCTATGCCTGAAGAATTTGAATACACAGGTTTACAGTGTTTAGATGGTTTACGCTTCGCAACAACTTACCCACAATTATTAAACCGTTTCGCAAAAGACAATGGTATTAATGTTGAGTTTTGTTTATTGAAAGGCTCTGTTGAAGTAGCACCTAGAGTAGGTCTAGCTGACGGTATTTGTGACTTAGTATCAACTGGCGCAACTCTTGAAGCCAATGGCTTAAAAGAAGTGGCTGAAGTATTTAGATCTAAAGCATCATTGATTCAACGTTCAGACGCTTTATGTGAAGAAAAACAAGCAATTCTAAACACATTACTACCTCGTATTCACGGCGTTATGAAAGCGAAAGAAAGTAAATACATTATGTTACATGCACCCAAAAACAAAATTGATAACGTATGTAAGTTAATGCCTGGTAAAGAAACGCCTACTGTTTTACCTTTAGCAGGTATTGATGACATGGTTGCTGTACATGTTGTGGCCACAGAAACTTTCTTTTGGGAAACAATGGAAAGTTTAAAAACATTAGGGTGTAACTCTATATTAGTGATGCCTATTGAAAAAATGATGGGTTAAACGTATGAGCGTTTGATCAGTGTTAATACTGCCCACACGCTCGCATGTTATATACGTTGTTTATGCTTTGGCATAATCTAAATATCATAAAATGAATAATTAAAGGTAAATTGTATGCAAACGCCAATGATTAATTGGAATACGTTAAATGCGAACGAACGTGAAACGTATTTAAAACGCCCTGCTATTGCAAATAATGAATTATTAGCAAAGCAAGTATTCAGTATTATCGAGCAAGTAATTAATCATGGTGATCAAGCAATATATGATTTAACTGAAAAGTTTGATGGTATTAAGTTATCAACGCTAGCCGTTTCAGCAAAGCAAATAGAAGAAGCAATTGCACGTTTATCTGAAAAACGTTTGAATGCTATTCACACGGCTTACAACAATATAATTAAATTTCATAGTGCACAAGCATTCACTGATATTACCGTAGAAACCACGCCAGGTGTTGTTTGTACGTTAAAATCTGAACCAATTGAAAGTGTCGGGTTATATATTCCTGCTGGGTCAGCGCCTTTACCTTCAACAGTATTAATGTTGGGTGCTCCTGCAAAATTAGCAGGCTGTGAGCGTGTAGTATTAGTATGCCCTCCAGACAAAAACGGCCAACTTGCCGATGAAGTGTTAGCCGCTGCCTATACCTGTGGTATTACTGAAATTTATACGGTTGGTGGCGCACAAGCGATAGCTGCATTAGCCAAAGGTACTGATTCAATTAAACCTGTAAACAAGGTTTTTGGCCCTGGCAATAGTTATGTAACAGAAGCTAAAAAACAGTTATCTCAATTAGTGCCGGGCTTTACCATTGATATGCCGGCTGGCCCATCTGAAGTGCTTGTATTAGCCGATGAAAACGCTAACCCTGCATTTATTGCTGCTGATTTACTATCGCAAGCTGAACATGGCCCTGATAGCCAAGTGATACTGGTAACAAACAGCCAAGGTATCATTGATGCCACACAAGCTGAATTACAAGCGCAATTGGCGTTATTGTCGCGCAAAGAAATTGCCGCAAAAGCATTAAGTCAATCTCGTTTAATTTTAACAGACAGTATGACTCAAGCAATTGATGTATCAAATGAATATGGCCCTGAGCACTTAATCGTTCAAACTGAAAACGCCGCTAATCTTGTCGGTATGTTACGTAATGCAGGTTCTATTTTTGTTGGCAAATATACGCCTGAATCTGCAGGTGACTATGCAAGTGGAACAAACCATGTATTACCAACCTATGGTTATTCAAAAGTTATTAGCAGTTTATCTTTAGCTGATTTTTCTCGTCGTTACACTGTGCAAGAAATTTCTCCTCAAGGGTTACAAAATTTAAGTGAATGTTTAATTGAACTGACCGATGCAGAAGGTTTAGACGCTCACCAACGAGCAGTGACGCTTCGATTAGAAGAAATTAACAAACGTTAATTTGTGATGACTTAATATATTTAATAATGAAAGCAGAAATTTATGACTAAATCTGTGATAAAAAAAATTGCTCGCCAAGAACTTATCGACATGGTGCCTTATTTATCAGCCCGTCGTTTACAAGCTGGTGGTGGTGATTTTAATAAAAAAACATGGCTAAATGCCAATGAAGCATCAGGTACAGGTAACTACAAACTTGAAGCTCAAAACGTTAACCGTTACCCTGACTTTCAACCAGAAAGCTTAATTAATGCTTATGCTGACTATGCTAATATTACCCCAACGCAATTGTTAGCAACACGTGGTGCTGATGAAGGTATTGAATTAATCATTCGTACCTTTTGTAAAGCATATCAAGACAATGTATTAATTTGTCCTCCTACGTATGGCATGTATGCCATTAGTGCAGAAAATCATGGAGCTGGCATAGTTGAAGTACCTACCATTAATGCAGAATTAGACATTAATGGTATTTGCCAACATGTAGGTAATGTGAATGTCGTGTTTTTATGTTCACCAGGTAACCCAACGGGTAATTTATTAGCACATTCTCAAATTAAAGAAGTACTTGATGCTTTTTCTGATTCAGCAATGATTGTGGTTGATGAGGCCTACATTGAATTTTCAAGTGAGCAAACGGTCACTTCATGGTTAGCGCAATACCCAAATTTAATTGTTTTACGCACCTTATCAAAAGCGTTTGCATTAGCGGGCTTACGCTGTGGTTTTACCATAGCAAATACTGACGTTATTGAACTTATTGCTAAAGTAATTGCACCATACCCTGTGCCAGCGCCAATTGCTGAGTTAGCTTCAAATGCATTGAATGCACAAGGCTTAAGTGTAATGAATGAACGCGTTGCATTAACAAACCAACTAAAAGCTGACTTTACTATTTGGTTAGAAAAACAATCATGGTGTGAAGAAATTTATGCCAGTGATGCCAATTTTGTTTTATTTAGAACACCTTTAAAACAACCTATTTTTGATGCTTTAATTGATAATAATATTCTTATTCGAGATCAATCAAAGCAATTACAGTTAGAGAACTGCTTGCGTGTTACAATAGGCTCTCAAGAAGAACTTTCTCTAGTACAACATACTATTACGCAAATGCTAACGCATGTATAACTGCTATACCCAAGGAAACTAACATGTCTCAACAAAATATTCTTTTTATCGACCGCGACGGTACGCTAATTGAAGAGCCTATCACTGACAAGCAAGTTGATAATTTAGAAAAATTAGTTTTTGAACCAATGGTTATCCCTGTATTACTTAAACTACAAAGTAAAGGTTACCGACTGGTCATGGTGTCTAACCAAGATGGTTTAGGTACAGACAGTTACCCTCAAGCTGATTTTGATTTACCTCATAACAAAATGATGGAATTATTCTCATCGCAAGGCGTTATTTTTGATGACGTTTTGTTATGCCCTCATTTTGAAGAAGATAATTGTACTTGTCGTAAGCCTAAATTAGGCTTAGTGAGCGATTACTTAAAAGAAGGTCGTGTTAACTTTACTGACTCTTTCGTGATTGGCGATCGTATTACCGATATTCAATTAGCTGAAAACATGGGCATTACCGGTATTCAGTATAATCGTGAAACGTTAAACTGGAATGATATTGCAGAGCAATTAATTGTAAAACCAAGAAAAGCCAACGTAACACGCACCACAAAAGAAACTGACATTAACATTGCAGTTAACTTAGACTCAACTAGCGGCACTAAGATTGAAACCGGCTTAGGCTTTTTTGATCACATGTTAGAGCAAATATCTGCACATGGTGGCTTTTCATTACAAGTCAATGTTGACGGTGACTACCACATTGATGAACACCACAGTGTTGAAGATACAGCATTAGCCTTAGGCCAAGCATTGAAAGAAGCGCTAGGTGATAAACGCGGTATTGGTCGTTTTGGTTTTGTATTACCAATGGATGAATGCCGAGCTGAATGTTCAATTGATTTATCTGGTCGTCCTTGGTTAGCATTTGATGCAAACTTTTCTGACGATCGCGTAGGTACAATGTCGACACAAATGGTATCGCACTTTTTCCGATCATTAGCTGATTCAATGGCAATTACATTACATTTATCAACAACCGACGGCAATTGTCATCATCAAGTAGAAAGCTTATTTAAAGTATTTGGCCGTGCTCTTCGTCAAGCAATTGAAGTAAAAGGTGATGTATTACCTAGTACTAAAGGGGCGTTGTAAAATGGCTGATAATGCATTAAATGTAATTGTTGATACTGGTTGTGCAAACTTATCATCAGTACAATTTGCTATTGAACGCATTGGTTTTAACGCATTAATCACTGACGATATTAAAAAAATACAGTCAGCAGACAAAGTGATTTTACCCGGCGTAGGAAATGCTAAACATGCAATGGCGAATATTCATCAAAAAGGGTTAACCTCTACTATTCAGTCATTAACACAACCCGTATTAGGTTTTTGCTTAGGTATGCAATTAATGACAGAAAGCTCGCATGAGGGCAGCTTTACTGGCGATACTGAAATTGTTAATTGTTTAAATTTAATTCCTACACAAGTAAAGCCATTGCAGGCTAACGGTTTACGCTTACCTCACATGGGTTGGAATACGTTAACATCAGTTATTGATCACCCTGTCTTTAATGGTATCGATAAAGGTGAATACTTTTATTTTGTGCATAGCTTTGCGGTACCTGTAGGTGATTACACTGCTGCTACTTGTGAATATGGCACTAAATTTTCTGCTGCTATCGCAAAAAATAATTTCATTGGTTGTCAATTTCACCCTGAGCGCTCAGGTAGTGCAGGCAGCAAAATAATTAAAAACTTTTTGGAGATGTAAGCCATGATGATTCCTGCGATTGACCTTATAGATGGTCAAGTTGTTCGCCTATATCAAGGTGACTACGAACAAAAAACTAACTATGTTTATACGGCAAAAGAGCGTCAAGACTTATACGCTAACGCTGGTGCAACAGTCATGCATTTTGTTGATTTAGACGGTGCTAAAGATTCAACTAAACGTCAATTAACGCTATTAAAAACATTAGTAAACCACGAAACAATGATTATTCAAGTGGGCGGTGGTGTTCGTAACAAGCAAGATGTTGAACAGTTACTTGCCGTTGGTGCAGATAGAGTTGTTATAGGCTCACTTGCCATTAAACAACCAGAATTAGTACGTGAATGGTTACTAGAGTTTGGTGGCGATAAAATTGTATTAGCTCTTGATGTTAAAATTGACGAGCAAGGTAATAAAACACTGCCAACACATGGCTGGATTGAAGACAGTGGTGTGAACTTAGAAGACTTATTATCACATTACCAAGATGCTGGTTTAAAACATGTGCTATGTACCGATATAAGCAAAGACGGTACATTGTCTGGCTCAAACGTGACTATGTATAGTGAATTATGTGCTCAATACCCTTCACTTGCATGGCAAGCTTCTGGTGGCATTGGTAGCTTAGAAGACGTTACTGCGTTAATTCCAACAGGTGTTAGTGGCGTTATATTAGGTCGCTCATTACTTGAAGGCAAGTTTACTTTAGAAGAAGCCATCGCTTGTTGGCCTAAAGCTTAATCGTTGATAATTTGCTTAACTGCATTCATCAATAATAAAAAGGGTTGTATCAAATTGATACAACCCTTTTTGATTTTATGTACCTTTTATTAAGTTTTAACACATGTTTTTTAACATATAGTTTATTGTGTTAAATACGTTAATAAGTCATCAAAACACAGTGGTTTACTAAATAAATACCCTTGTGCAGAATCACAGTTATTATCAGTTAGAAATAATTGTTGTTCAGGAGTTTCAACACCTTCAGCAACAACAGATAAACGCAGTTGATGTGCCATTGCAATAATTGCCATGACTATCGCTTTATCATTATTATCGGTAACTATATCTTGCACAAAAGAGCGATCGATTTTTAATGAATCAATAGGCAGCTTTTTTAAATAAGCGAGTGAACTATAACCAGTGCCAAAATCATCAATGGCAACTGACAAACCTAAATTTCTTAATAAGGTTAATAAGTCATACATTTCATCAAAATCAGTAACTAGACTTCCTTCTGTAATCTCAACTTCAATATACGATGGATCAACATTAGAGATTTCTACACAGCTTTTAATAAAACTTAATAGACTGTTATCTTGTACTTGTAATGGTGACAAGTTAATAGATATTTTAACCGCACAATTACGTAGTTCTAACTCTTTTAAGTAACTTACCGCTTTATTGAAAACCCACTTACCTAAATCAATAATAAAGCCACTTTGTTCGGCAATAGCAATAAAATCAGTAGGCATCACTAAACCATAGTCTGGCTTATACCATCTGATAAGTGCTTCAACCTTTTCAATTTTTTGTGTTTTTAAGTTGAGTATTGGCTGAAAAACCAAACTAAATTCATTGTTACCAATTGCTTTTCGAAGACCATTTTCAAACCATATACGCTTACGTGAATCTTCATTCATTTCCGTTGAATAATAATTAATACCTTCTCTAATATTAACGTTATTATAAGCACTAAAATCTGCAAACCTCATTAACTCTTCAGGTAAAATACTATCATAAGGGAAAAAAGTACCGCCGGTAGAGATATCAATTGAAAAAGTATCGCCTGATTCAATATAAAAAGGCATTCTTATGATTGACTGTAATTCTTTATTCAGCTTTTTAGCTGCATCAGGTGTTTGAATATGATGATACACAATGGCAAATTCATCTCCACCCACACGTGCAATATAGTCATCAGGTTTCAATAAAGCTCGACAACGCAAACTAAACTCAACTAATAACTTATCTCCTTCAACATGACCATAAAACTCATTCACTTGTTTAAAGTTTTTAATATCAATATAAAGTAGTAAAAATGGTTCTGCTTTGGCAATACTTTTATCTAAACACTGCCAAAACGCATATCGATTCGGTAAATTGGTTAATAAGTCATAATGCGTTAACGTTTCATTTCGCTGTAATAAATGTTTTTCACGGCTAATATCGTTAATAAAAAAAATCCAATGCTCTATCTCATTGGCACTATTTTTCGCTGGATATATAGCGACCTTCAACCACTTTAACGTATTTGGTAAACTCATCCAACACAACTCACCTACCCAACGACTTCCCATAGATATAATACGCTCATATTCAGGCACTTGTGTTTTCATTAAATCGAGTACTAAATCAATTAAGCTATGAGAATATTCTGTTGAATGTTCAAGATTATTAAAGATTTTTAAAATAGCTGGGTTATCAATTAACGGAGTAAAGTGTCGATTCACTATCATAACGCCAAAGTTAGCGTTTTCTATCGCTGATAAAATAGGTGGCAGTAACTCATTAGGTGTACTTGGTTTTTCAAGTACATGAACAATACGGTTTTGTAAATAATCGTATTGTTCTTGTAGCTTATCATTCGCTAATACCATTTCTCGTGCTGCTTGCAATGTACTTTGTTTCTCTAAAAACTCTTCAGACTGGTTGATCAAGATCAGATAATTATGTTCATTCTCTTTAATCGCAATCGCTTCTAAATGAATATGAAGCTTATTTTGACTATCAAATGCCTCTGTCCATAAACCAGAAGAAAGTTTCGAGTTACTACTACTTTGCCAAATATCTTTAGCATCAATTAGAAAATCTTGTAAAAAATAACTATGTTCACTTAATACAAATGTTTGATGCAATTCACTCTCAGGTAATACCTTTGTCAACCACTCACTTTCACCTGCAATTAAAGTAAGTGAAAGTGTAGCCGTATCATCACAGATAAAAATGGCTTGTTTCAACGCAGCAATAGCGTCTAATGCCATACTTTCATTTTCAATATCCATTGAGTGAGTCATAAAAAAATCCGGTTAATTTAAAAGGTACTACATTAATAATTGAGCAAGTTCAGCAAATAGTTCTTCGACTTGCTCCCCTGTTTTTGCACTTGTATGAAAATATAAATCAAACAAGCGTTGTAACTGTAAACTTTCATCATTTTCATTTTCGTTAATTAAATCACTTTTATTAATCGCTAACACGACAGGACATTTAGTTAAGTCTCTAACTAAATGATAAATTTCATTTGCTTGAATAAATGATTGTTTTTGAGTTCTATCAACAACAATAAGCACAGCTGAAGCGCCTCTAATATATCGAGGATTGAAAAGAGAATATTGGTCAATACCTTCAATGTCCCACAATAGTAGCTGTAAAGAACCCTTTGAAGTTTCAAGTATCTTTTTGTCTACTTTCACGCCAATCGATGTTAAATATTTATCATCAAAAATACCTGAGACGTATTGTCGTATTAGGCTTGTTTTTCCAACACCTGATGCACCTAATAAACATACCTTTTTTTGAATCATTAATTATTCTGCCTTGATTAATTTTTTTGAGCTTACTTGAGCAATATCAACATACATTACACTAAACAACACTTTTCGTGTGTGTATGCTCTTAGCTTTAGCTAGATCATACTGTAATGGTAAAGTTCCAATATTAGTTGTATGTAACAATTCTTCACTAATGCCATGATTGATTAGTGCTTTTTTTACATTTTTTGCTCGACTAATACTTAAAGCACTATTTTTTGATTTATTGCCAGTTGTTCCACTAGTGCCGATAATAATTAACGCTAAATTGTAATTAACCTTTTCTGCAAGTAAGTTTAATTGTTGATATTTCATCGTTATTTCATCCAGCTTAATCTGCATTTTTTGATTGACTTCAGCTTGGTTAATATCAAAATCTAACTGATATAAATTAAATTCAGCAAGTAATGAATAAAATAGCTGTTGTTGAAGTTCAGTATTATTTGCATCGATTTCTTTTAACTTAATATCAAAACTTATATCAGAAAAGTTAACATTGATTAATAAAGGAGAAACAATAGTAGATATTTTATTTAAAAAATCTTCTTTATCGTTTAGTGCTAGAGTTCCCCCTAAACGTAACTCTGTATCTTCTAATAAATAAACAACGTCAGGGTAATCGATGAGTACTTTATCTATCTTCTTCTTTACTAATGTAGAATCAGCCGAATAAAAAAGCTGTTCTTTTATTTGTATTTTTTCAACATTAATACCTTGCTGATGAAGCCACTTTTTTACTGGTAATGTGGCTGGGTCTCTTATTAACTCTAATGTAACAGAACGATTAAAATTAACGTCTATCGCTTGAACGCTATAACCTGCTTCATTATTTAATTGTATAATCTTTTCTTCTAGCACATTGCATTGCCAAATGTTCCATAATGCATATAGCCCTCCTAATGAGAAGCTCAACAGTATAAAATAAAATGCCCATGTTTTTTTATCATCATTCTTGACCAAATTTTTTTCTTCAGACAACAAACATTTGTTTAAAAAAATACTAGTTCCGTTGAATAGTTTGGTATCCCCATTAAAGTTATGTAGTTCATCGTCATAAAAGCGGTGAATATTCTCTAATGATAACTCCATTTGCTTTAATAAGTTATGCGGTGGGTTACCTATTACAGCAGTAACTACCATAGCCTCAGGGCCTGGTTTTAATAACAAACTAAAATTATTAGTGCGAATTGTTTGCAACTGCTCTTCATTTTCATTATTTGTAATTAATGAATCTGCAACAAAATCGTTTATGGCTGTTAGCATAGATGAGATTAAATCAACATTTGAGTCACTTAATTCATTACTATTGACAGAGTTTAGAAGTACGCCTGTTTCTCTATGAATCAGCAAAATATGCTCAACTCGATAAACAAATGTTTGAGAGGCCATATATTGAGCAAACGGAATACCCGCTTGCTTTGCTCTTATTCGCCATTGAATGCTTTTTAATGTTAGGCTGTTTTCTAATAATTGATTAGTTTTTTCAATGAAGTCATTTAAGAATGTTTTTACTGATTTACGGACTAAGCTACCAACAAGAGGATATAAAGCACTAATCAGTTTATCACTGCGCGCTGTTAGTGAAGATTCAACAGAACGCTCAACAATAGGTTGTAGTAAAGCATCAACATCAGAACCTTGCTTCTGTCGATCGTTAATTGCTTCTACAATAACATTTTTAACTGTTTCTCTTGATTGTTCTCTAACTTTTTCAGTAATAAAAGAGTAATTTTTTCCTAATAAAACATCTCTTAATTGAGTTAAGTTTTTTTCATCAAGAGACTCTTTTGATGAGCCCTCTTTACTCATTACAACGCGTCATCTTCTAAATTAGTTGCCATGGTTGCTAATAAGCGAGCAAGTGTTTTTCGATCAGTTTTTGAAGAGTGAAGTTCTAACGAGACTTTATCAAGTTCTTGTTTTAAAGTTTCTATTTGCTCTGTAAAGTTTTTAGATAATATATCAGTTTCTTTATTTAACTCACTGTTCAATACTTCTAAATGAGTTTCTGTATTGGTTGAGAAACTTTCATGTTCTGAAGCTAATGCTGATAACTGACTATCAAGTAATTCATTTTTTGTATCATGTTGACTATCAACATATTGAATTTTATCTTCTATTTTTACCAGTGACTGCTCAATAGTTTCATGTAGTTTATTCACTTTATCTGTTAGTTCATATTTTAATGATGACAAACCTTGATCAAGTGATGACTGCAACTTAGATAACTTTTGTTCTAATGTACTTTGGGCTTCGCCAAAAAGAATACTTTTGATGGTAGCAAGCTCTTCAGTTGCAGAATGAACTACTTTATTGTCTTCACTTTTAGTCATTAACTTAATCCTTTATACAAAAAATGAACTATTAATGGTTATAGTTTATTCCACTTTGATAATTATGCAAATAGTTAATACAAAACAATATTCATAAGATATTGATTTTAATACTAGTTACTTAATAGAGAAATTTGTCTAAAAATGACGTTTAAAGCGTTAAACATCTAATTAATATTTATTTTTTGATCAATCTAATAACTAAAATAAAAATACCTATTACATTAACAATAAAGGAATACACTACAATTTATTCATGAAAAAATATATAATGTTTTCTTGATATAAATTTATATTTCGAAGCTTTTAATTAGCATAAGTTTATAATTACCTATTTACTTAAAAATTCGTTGATATCAATAGTAATGGGTTATTCATTCATGTTTAAAACACAGTAATATTAGGTAGATAAATGTTAGCCAAACGAATTATTCCTTGTCTTGATGTTCGAGACGGTAAAGTGGTTAAAGGTGTTAAATTCAGAAACCATGAAATTATAGGTGACATTGTTCCCTTAGCTGAAAAGTACGCATTAGCAGGTGCCGATGAATTGGTATTTTACGATATAACCGCGAGTTCTGACGGCCGTGTTGTTGATAAAAGTTGGGTAAGTAAAATTGCTCAAGTTATTGATATTCCATTTTGTGTTGCTGGTGGTATTAAAACCGAAGAAGATGCAAAACAAATTCTCAAAATGGGCGCTGATAAAATAAGCATCAATTCACCTGCATTATTAGATCCTAGTTTAATTTCTCGTTTAGCTGATCAATTTGGTCAACAATGTGTTGTTGTTGGCATTGATAGTTTCTTTAACGAAGAGACTGGTGAGTATAATGTGTATCAGTTTACTGGTGATGAAAAACGTACTCAAAAAACCACTTGGACAACCTTTGAGTGGATCAAAAAAGTACAATCATTAGGTGCAGGTGAAATAGTACTAAACTGCATGAACCAAGATGGCGTTCGAAAGGGCTATGATATTAAACAATTAGAAGCAGCTCGTGCAGTTTGTAATGTACCATTAATTGCTTCTGGTGGTGCGGGTGAAATCATTCATTTTAGTGATGTATTTCAACAAGCTGATGTTGATGGTGCGTTAGCCGCAAGTGTGTTTCATAAAGGTATCATTCCAATTAACACACTAAAAGATACATTAAAAACTAACAATATTGAGATTCGTCTTTGTAAGGAAGAAACATGCTCGTAACATTAGAAAACCTTGATTCATTAGCATGGGAAAAAATGAATCATTTACTACCTGTCATTATTCAAGACTCAGCAACAGGCGCGGTATTAATGCAGGGGTTTATGAATACAGAAGCATTAACAGCTACCCTAGAAACAGGAAAAGCTACATTTTTTAGTCGTTCTAAGCAACGTTTATGGATGAAAGGTGAAAGCTCTAATAATACTTTAGATGTTAAGCAAGTACTTGCTGACTGCGATCAAGACTGTTTATTAATTGCTGCACAACCTAATGGCCCTACATGTCACTTAAATACTGTGTCATGTTTCCCTGAAGAACAATTAAGCCAACAAAACTTTTTAAGTTACTTAGAGCGCTTTGTTGAGCAACGTTCAAAAGAGAGCGTTGAAGAAAGTTACACCGCTCGCTTATTGTCTAGAGGAACGAATAAAGTTGCTCAAAAAGTTGGCGAAGAAGGCGTAGAAGTTGTTATTGCTGCCTTAGCAGAAACTAAAGAAGAGTTTTTAGGCGAGTGTGCTGATCTTTTTTATCACACATTAGTGTTATTAAAAGACCAAGACATTGCGCTATCTGAAGTAATGGAAGTATTACAACAGCGTCATAACAAGTAATACTAACGATATTATTACACTCAGATATAGAATAAATTAAAGCCATAATAACAGTGTTATTATGGCTTTATTTTTAATCGTTTTTTATAATTTATATAAACAAACACCAATAACTTTAAAAAGTTTAATATTCATTTTTATTCAGTGTGTAATACTATGAAAATAATAAATTGGCAGGTAAAACATTTTAAAGAGCTCAGTGTTGAAGAGCTCTATAGCATTATGAAGCTGCGAGTTAATGTTTTTATTAATGAGCAAGCATGTTTTTATTCAGAGCTAGATGATGTTGATAAACACCCTGATGCTTTACATCTTTTTACGTATGACCCACATGCTAAAGATACAGCCAGCGATATTATTGCTTACGCAAGAATATTACCCATAAATACCCGTTACCAAGGTGCTATTAGTATTGGCCGAGTTGTTACTGATTTATCTATGCGTCAACAAGGCTTAGGCCATCAATTAATGCATCAAGCAATTCATACATGCCAACAACACTTTAACAATATAACGATAAAAATATCAGCTCAAACCCAGCTAGAAAACTTTTACCAACAACACTCATTTTTTCGTATTACTGATAATTACTTAGAAGATGATATTCCACATTTAGGCATGCAGTATAACGCCCATACTCAATAACTTTATAACACTCAAATTAATTAAAGTACTGAAAAATATTGAGCCCACTCAAGACGATTAAAATAATAAACGTACTTAGCACACCAAACTTTCGATAAATATTTGTTCCTGTACTTAATGTTAAGCCTATAGCATGAGCGATACGCCCTAAAACTAACACAACGCCCATAATATGTAAGGTAATAGCTTGCCCACTATTCATCTCATAAAAAGCCATTAATAAAATAATGATAGGAATATATTCAGAAAAATTACCATGAATTCGAATTGCTTTAATTAAGCTTTCGTCACCACCATCACCAAGACCTGTAGCACTTTTATAACGAAATTTTATTACGTTGATTGCACATAAAATAAAAATTAACCCTAGAACTCCCGTATATAAACTCGTAATTTCAATCACAATAACACTCCTTTGAATTTTAATATTTGTCTTTATATACTAAAAAGCCAGCTAAATTAGCTGGCTTTTATAAATTAACATGAATTAAATAAATTGGTTAGCTTAATTTTTCTGCAAGTAATTGGCTAACCTTATCAACAGCTTGAGTACCATCAAGTGTTAAATATTTGCAAAGATTTGATTTTGCATCAGCTTGGTAATATTCAACTAGTGGCTTAGTTTGCTCATGGTAAATACCTAAGCGCTTACGAACCGTTGCTTCTTCATCATCAGGACGAATCGATAAGTCTTCACCAGACACATCATCTTTACCTTCAACTTTAGGTGGGTTGTATACTAAATGATATACACGACCAGAACCTGAATGAACACGTCTGCCAGCCATACGCTCAACAATAACTTCATCAGGTACGTCAAATTCAATTACATAATCAACATCAACGCCATTTTCTTTCATCGCATCTGCTTGCGGAATAGTACGAGGAAAACCATCAAGTAAAAAACCTTTTGCACAATCATCTTGTGTAATGCGCTCTTTCACTAAGCCAATAATTAATTCATCAGAAACTAATTGACCTGCGTCCATGACTTCTTTAGCTTTTTTACCTAATGATGTACCTGCTTTTATAGCTGCACGTAACATATCACCAGTAGATATTTGTGGTATGCCGTATTTAGCCATTAAAAACTGTGCTTGTGTACCTTTACCTGCACCCGGAGCACCTAATAAAATAATGCGCATATAATTGTATATCCTGTAATTTTACGATATTTACATAAAAGTAAATTCATAATTTTGCTTATAAAGCAATAATTAGCATTAACTAAAATCTAAACTTTTATTTTTTTTATAGCTTAGTAATGCTACCACTATGAAAACACTCTATGTTCTAAAGGTTAATACTATACAAGTTAGTACCGCTTCAAACAAGAGTATTAATAGATCCTCGATCAAAAAAGGAGCCCTTAAAGCTCCTTTCTTATTCATAAATTTAACAAAACATTCAATCTATTTTGTTAAACTTAACATCAAGGTATTTAAACGAGACACAAAGCTTGCTGGGTCTTTCAAACTTCCACGTTCAGCGAGTAAAGCTTGTTCAAATAATACTTCAGCCCATTGTGAAAATTGAGCATCATCAGTTTCATCAGCCATGTGCTTCACTAAATCATGTTCAGCATTAATTTCAAAAATTGGTTTCGTATCAGGTACTGCTTGACCTACTGATTCCATTAATTTGATCATTTGGCTACTCATGTCATGTTCATCAGTAACAATACATGCAGGAGAGTCAGTTAAACGATTAGAAATACGCACTTCTTTTACTTTATCAGTTAACGTATCGTTTAAACGTTGAACAACTGAGCCAAACTCTTCCTCTAACTTTTCTTGTGCTTGCTTAGTTTCTTCATCTTCTAAATCACCAAGATCTAAACCACCACGAGCAACTGATTGTAATGACTTTTCATTAAACTCAGTTAAGTGACTAATTAACCACTCATCAATACGCTCTGATAAAAGTAATACTTCAATGCCTTTCTTACGGAAAACTTCTAAGTGAGGGCTATTTTTAGCCGCTTCAAAACTGTCTGCAACCACATAATAGATTTTGTCTTGGCCTTCTTTCATACGTTCAATGTATTGTTCGAATGAAACTGTTTGTGCTGCAGAGTTATCGTTTGTAGAAGCAAAACGTAAAAGTTTAGCCACTGCATCTTTATTAGCTGCGTCTTCAGCAGGACCTTCTTTTAATACTTGGCCAAATTCATTCCAGAAGCTTTGATATTTTTCAGCATCTTTATTAGCTAAACGTTCTAGCATTTTCAGTACACGCTTAGTACAACCTTTACGAATTGCTTGTGTAATTTTATTGTCTTGTAATATCTCACGAGAAACATTTAACGGTAAATCATTAGAGTCTAATAAGCCCTTTACAAAACGTAAGTAAGTCGGCATAAATTGCTCTGCGTCATCCATAATGAAAACACGTTGAACAAATAGTTTTAAGCCGTGTTGCTTTTCACGGTTGTGCATATCAAATGGTGCTTTAGAAGGGATATATAATAAACTCGTATATTCTGTTTTACCTTCTACTTTATTGTGTTCCCATAAAAGTGGGTCGCTATAATCATTTGACACATGCTTGTAGAATTCATTGTATTCGTCATCTGAAACATCTGCTTTTTCACGTGTCCATAACGCAGTTGCTTTGTTAATCGGCTCCCAAACAGCATCTTTTGCTTCAATAGCTGGAATAGTTACATTGCCTTCATCATCTTTTTGTTCGTCAGCAGCTTCTACTGCAGGTGTTAACATTTCAACAGAAACAGAAATATGATCTGAATATTTAGTAATAATTGATTTTAAACGCCACTCATCTGAGTACTCACTTTCATCTTCTTTCAAGTGAAGAATAATGTCAGTGCCTCGGCTTGATTTTTCAATTTTATCGGTAGTGAACTCACCTTCACCAGCCGATACCCATTCAACAGCTTCATTTGCCGCTGCACCTGCAGCACGAGAACGAACAGTCACTTTATCAGCAACAATGAATGCTGAATAAAAACCAACACCAAATTGACCAATAAGTTGAGAGTCTGCCGCTTGATCACCTGATAAGTTAGAAAAGAAATCTGCAGTACCTGATTTAGCGATAGTACCTAAATGTTTAATTATTTCATCATGTGACATACCAATGCCATTATCTGAAATAGTTAATGTATTACTTTCTTTATCAGCACTGATACGAACACGTAAGTCAGTGTCACCTGCTAATAAACTATCATCAGCTAACGCTTTAAAACGCAATTTATCAGCAGCATCTGCCGCATTTGATACCAACTCACGTAAGAAAATTTCTTTATTTGAATAAAGTGAATGAATCATTAATTGAAGTAATTGTTTAACTTCTGTTTGAAAACCATGTACTTCTTTTTGACTTGTCTCAGACATCTGAAACCTCTCCTGATTGATCAATGTAATATAAAAGCACTTCGTATTAATAAAATTAACCACGAAATATTCATAAAAATAATATGGGGATATAGAATTAGAATTCAAGAAAAGAAAAATAGAAAAAACGATTAGAAGCTATTTATGTCAAGAACGCTGGTATGTATAAGATAAAATTTAGACAAAAAAAAGCAGCTCAAAAGAGCTGCATTTTCTATTAGCTTTATAATGCATCCTGCATTCATTCAGTAGTATTGTCCCTAATAAACTATCCCTAATAATCCTAAGCTCCTAGCTTTTCCTTTATACAATCCTTTGCATTATTTCATCATGAAATAATAGTAACCACCTTGGTTATTGTCCCTAATTAAACGATCCTTTGTTTAATGTAAGCTCCTAGCTTTTCCTTTATACAATCCTTTGCATTATTTCATCATGAAATAATAGTAACCGCCTTGGTTATTGTCCCTAATTAAACCATCCTATGTTTAATGTAAGCTCCTAGCTTTTCCTTTATGCCATCCTTTGCATTATTTCATCCTGAAATAAATCTATTTAGTTACAGTCCGTGTAAAATATCCTTATAAAGTGTCCCTAATTAATATATCCTATATTAATATGTCAGACGGTATCCTTACTGTCTTTATCATTCCATGAATATCCTGTTACATCCTGTATTGTACTATAAGTACTAAAGCTTCTTGCTCTATGCCTTCCTGACTGTGGATATAATATCGAAATGAATTCAGAAACAAAGGCTTAATCTCACATTTTTATCACAATTATTTTTTTTTCTAATCAAAAAATAATTTAAAAAAATAAAAGTAATTAAAAACAACATCTTAAATAAAAGTAAAAATAGAAGTGCTAAGTGAATTACAATATATCTTACAGACTTGTAAGACATGTCTTACA
>JALZUE010000034.1 GCA_023301705.1 Alteromonadaceae bacterium
CTGTTATTAGTGTTTACCAATATAGATTCTGCCGTAAGAGCGAGTCAACAAAACGCATGGCAACAAATTATTCGCGTTATGGGGCACGAGATTCGAAATTCATTAACCCCTGTTTCATCGTTAGCTGAAAGCTTGATGCATTCAACGAACTCAGACAGAGAAGTAAAGGCATTAAGTGTTATAACCGAACGTTGCCAACATTTACAAGAGTTCATTAATCGTTATTCATCATTATCGTTGGTGCTTAATTTACACAAACAAAACGCTAAAACAGCTGATATTGTTTCTAGGTTAAACGCACTATTTGTTAATGAACATATTACTTTCACTATTAATGTAGACACTATTTATGCTGATATTGTATTTTTGGAACAGGTATTAATTAACTTGATTAAAAACTCAATTGAAGCTAAATCAAGTACAATTACTATCACAATTGATGATGATCATCGCGCATCAGTACCACATACTGAAATTAGAATTAAAGATAATGGCCATGGTTTCGCCAATACAGACAATATTTTTGTTCCTCTTTTTACAACAAAACCAGACGGTCAAGGCATTGGGTTAACTTTTTGCCGAAATATCATAGAACAGCACAATGGTTCTATTAACGTCATTAATCATCAAAAACACCTTAACGATAATAATGATGACTTAATAGAAAATCCCATGAATAATGGCGTTAGTGTCATTATAACGTTACCTAACCAGTAACGTTAATCTGTTGATCACTCCCATATTGTTTATTCCCACTTTCGAACAGTTACATTGAAAAATCCCACTTACGGACTAGTTTATTTCAATATCGGACTAGCAGTTGAATACCACTGTAAAGATAAAACATATACCCTTGATTTATATATAAAAAATTAATGGCATAAATTTCGCTAACTCATTATATTAACAAATATTAAGAGTTTATATGGACGTAATCAAGCAACCTAGCGCAAAGAAAGCGCCAATTAATAAAATAAAAGTCATATTGGCGTTAATTTTTATTGCAGTAATATCAATATGGGCAGCCAGTACTAAAGGCTCTTTAGCACTTGATCGTGAAGAGTTACTCATTGGTATTGTTCAACATGGCAACTTAGAAATTACCATTACCGGTATTGGTAGTTTAACGTCTAATAAACAACAATTGATCACAGCTTTCTCACCCGGCACGGTTAAAGAAGTCATGCTTAAGCCCGGCGCAGCAGTGACAGAAAACGATATTATTATTCAATTAGAAAACCCCGAACTAGAGCAACAACTTAATAATGCGAAACAAGCGCTTATTCAAGAAAAAGCCAATTTACGTCAACTTGATCTCACTAACCAACGTGAACAACTCAATGAAACCGCTAATTTAGCTGAACTTAGCGCACAACTAGAAACTGCAACACTCACTTTTGAAGCTCAAAAGAATTTAGTAAAACAAGGTATTGTATCAAAGTTAGACTTTCAGCAAACCATGCTTGAGAAAAAGCAACTAACGAAACGTATTGAAATTTTTACGCTTCGCCAAGAGCAACTCACCCAAGTGCATGAAGAGTCTATGAATATTCAACGTGAACGTATTAAGCAACAAGAAGGACAGGTTAACATTGCCCAATCTCGTTTGAATAAATTAACGGTTATTGCGGGCTTTAATGGCGTAGTTCAACGTTTATCGGTTGAATTGGGAGAAAATATATCTGCGGGTCAAGAAATTGCGTTGATTGGCAGTGTTACCGACTTAATCGCATTAATTAACGTACCTCAAAACCAAGTTCAGCAAATACAAATTGGTCAAAAAACAACAATTGATACACGCAGAGATACAATTATTGGCTCTGTTGCACGTATTGACCCTGTCGTATTTGAAAATACGGTTGAAGTAGAAATAACGCTACCAAAGACCTTACCCAATAGCGCTAGACCGCAATCAAGTGTTGATGGCGTAATAACGACTGCAAATCTTAATAACATCACATACATAAAAAGGCCTGCCGGTGTTAGAGATAACAGTGACTTTACGTTATATAAAGTACACGCTACTGACAGTACTGCAACATTACATCAAGTAAGGTTTGGCCAAAAAACAAATGATTTTATTGAAATAGAATCAGGTGCAGAGCTTGGTGACCATTTTATTATTTCTGATTTACGCCATATACAAAATACACATGAAAAAATAGTTATTGAATAATTAACATAAAAGGAATTACTCATGAAAAACATTAAAATTCAAATGAATAACATTTCTAAGGTCTTCGAAACTGATGAAATTGAAACACATGCATTGAAAGATATTAATGTCACTATTTATGAAGGTGATTATATCTCAATTTCTGGCCCTTCGGGTTGCGGTAAATCAACGTTATTATCTATTTTGGGCTTACTAGATATGCCCACAAAAGGTGAATATTACATTGAAGATCAAAATGTAAGTTCATTATCGTTAGATCAAGCGGCTGAAATGAGAAACAGTAAAATAGGTTTTATTTTTCAATCATTTAATTTAATTGATGAATTATCGGTATTCGACAACGTTGCATTACCTTTGCGTTATCAAACAAAAAAAGTTACGAAAGAAACAATTACCAATCGCGTAAATGAATGTTTAAGTCTGGTAGGTATGAGCCACCGAGCTCGTCATAAGCCTAATCAACTCTCTGGTGGCCAGCAGCAGCGTATTGCAATAGCTAGAGCATTAGTGGCAAACCCTGCAATTTTATTGGTTGACGAGCCCACTGGTAACTTAGATTCAAACAGTGGCGACCAAGTAATGGATGTACTTGAGAAATTAAATGAACAAGGCACAACAATTTGTATGGTAACCCATGATCCTCGTTACGCAGATATGGCTAAAATTCAGTTAAAATTATTAGACGGTGCCATTCTAACCACACCAACATTACAAGAAGCAATATAATGATTGCTTCTACTGTTTTTCAACTCAAACAAGCATGGCTTAGTTTAAAAAACAAGCCAGGCTTTATTGCTACCGTTGTAACAACAATGGGTATTACCTTAGGCGCACTTATTTGCGTTTTAACGTTAGCTTATTTGTTATTTTTACAACCACTGCCCTACCCCGAACAAGAGCGCTTATATGAAATAAAGTACAATAAAGTGAATCAACAAGGTGTATATCAAGAAACAGGCTTTAATTTTCCTAGTTTTTATCACTTGTATGAAAATCAGCAAGACTTTGACGAACTAGCCCTAATATTTCAAGCACATAATGTCATTACTTCTTTAGATCATCAGCCTACTGTACCGGTCTCTTTTATCACGCCTGAACTTATGCACATGCTTAATGTACCAATGCATTTAGGGAGATATTTCGATGATCGAGAAGCTTTTGATACTAATCACCCAGTTGCCATGATTAACTATCAAACATGGCAGCAAGACTTTAATGCCGATCCTAATATACTGTCTAAAAAAATTGAATTTAAAGGGCGACAATTTGAAGTAATTGGTGTGACAGCAAAGCACTTTATTGAACCTCAAATAAGCCGTCAAGGTATTAATACCGCTTTATGGTTTCCATGGGATTTTCATTTAGGTACAAATGCTGAAGAATATTGGCAAGCCACATACGACAGAATTTACATGATTGGTAAGTTAAAAAAAGGCCTTCAAGCACAACAAGTTGAGCAAAGTTTATCGCCAGTAATGAATGATTTAAGAGAAAATAATAATGAGGATATATCACCAGCTAAAAAGAACTGGACTATAAAAATACAACTTAATCAGTTAAGTGAAGTGTTGTTAGGTGAAAGTTCAACGACTATTTATTTTTTATTAGCTGGTGTATTAGGTTTAGTACTTATCGCAAGTGCCAATATCACTAACTTATTTGTTTCGCGCACAGCAGAGCAGCAACGTAAGTTAGCAATTCAAGCCGCTTTAGGAGCAAAAAAATCACAGCTCATTCGTTTGATTTTAGCAGAATCAAGTATATTAATGGCGTTATCATTAGTACTTGCTTTAGTAGTATCTTCAATTGGTTTTTACTTAATAAAAACTTATCTTGCAGGCCTACTTCCACGCGTTGATGAACTTACCATTAGCACAATCACCTTTTCATGTGCGTTGGGGCTGTCAATAATAGCTGCATTATTTTTTGCTTATATCAGGAGTAAAATGATTAACTATAACGCGTTAAATAAACAATTACAGTCAAGTGGTAAAGGTACTGGCGTACAAGTATCTAAGCGTATTCGACAAGTGTTAATTTCAAGCCAAGTTGCCATTGCTATGATATTAGTATTTGCAAACTTAAGCTTATTTAATAGCGCTATGCAAAAAATTAATACACCTACTGGCTTTGATCTCGATAATATCATGCATGCCAGTTTTTCTGTTTCTGCTCCTGAATACCCTGATGGCGATATTGCTAGGCCAATCATGTTAGCGCTAGAGCAGCAATTATTGCAATTACCTCAAGTAGAAAGTGTAGACTTGTCTTACTCACATTTATCACGATTTTTTTCTAATGTTTTTATCGATCCTAGTACTAATGAAACAATAAGAGCAGATGCAAAAGGTGTAGGTGATGAATATTTTACCATGAGTAATCAATCACTAATCGCAGGGAATTACTTCTCTAAAGCCGACGCTGAAAACGAAGACTTTAATGGAATGATAATCAACGAAAATTTAGCCAATTTGCTGAATATGAATAAAAACTCGGTAGGACAAAACTTTATATTTGGTGATTCTTCCATCAAAGTGGTTGGTATTGTTAAAGATATTAATTTACCAGGAAGTAACGTTGCAAAACCTCGTTTTTACGTTCCTGTTTGGCCGTCGGCCACAAAAATGAATATAAAGCTATTGCCCAATCAAACATTATCACGCACCGAAGTTGTTAGCGCAATTAAAGCAGTAACATCACTCTATTCGTTGTATGGTTTAGAAAGCTTAAAAGAAACAGAAAACACCTTGTTATTTAGCCAATACACAACCGCTGTGACAACAGCTGCATTGACCATAATAACGTTGTTACTAGCTGCTGTAGGCTTATATGGCATATTAAGTTATGGCACGCAAATGCGCCGCTTTGAAATAGGTACGCGTATGGCAATTGGTGCAAAAGCAAAAGATATTATTCAGTTAATTATTAAAGAAAACAGTGTGGTTATTTTTATTGGTATTGGTATTAGTTTACTCATACTCATTTCCATGTATTTAGCCTTTACTACACAAGTCTCTGCTTATTTAAGTTTTCATTTGATTACAATATATGCTGTAACATTAATTATTGTTATAACACTTTGTTTATTATCATGTTATTGGCCACTAAGGCAATATATTAAACAACCTGCAATTTATTCATTACATGGTAGTGAGTAATGCGTTAACCGCATAAGTTAGTAGATATAAAACACAATTAATTCTCCAATATTAATATTATACCTGCTAGCTTTTTAATTAAATCTTAATAGATAGAACATGAATTATTGGTGATTGTTAACTGTTGAAAATGTTAATTGAAATACCGAAGATTACTACCGAATTGAGTGATACCTTGTTATCGATATACACCTTAATTTTGGTCGTAAACTGTACTGCTTTGCTGACCCATTATTGGCACCGAAACCAGTACTTTGAACAACCTGCTATTGACTCCTTACAAGGAAGTAATTAATAGAACTGGCTATGTTGTAGCTTAAGCCGTGATTGTCCTGACCATATTTGGCTTAAGCTATTTTTTTATTCATTAAAATCAATATGACAAGTAGTTTAATACCCATATTCATCATACATTAACATTTCTTTTGCTAATCGCTTACGCTCTTTTAATAGCTCTATTTCACGCCACTTTCGTGTTCTTGATTTGACTTTTCTGGGGTTAACTGTTGTTAACTCATTCTCTTCATCTGATTCACAAAACGCAGCGTCATTCCATTCAAATTCATCCATTAGAAAACCCTAATCATTTAATATAATTAGGAATAAACTTAATTGTATTTAATGACAACGTTGTGACAGATAGATGAACGTTTAATGTAACCTCAATTAAGCCAACAAATAATAAGCAGGTCAAAAATAATTATAATTACACTTTATTTTGCTTTGCCATTTATACCAATAGGCGTGACTTGCCGATCTGTTTTAGCATAACTCAAACGAGATAAATGTGTTGTTTCATGATAGCTATCAAGACCTGATACACACACAGTATTTAATGATTCAATATCAATAAAACCATCAGATTTAATCGCATTTTTTAAACATAATACTCGAGTAATTTCACCAATCACCATTTGAGTATTATTGTGTTTAATTGGCATAATATCGACTAATTTCAAGCTATACTTTAACTGACTTTCCTGCACGAATGGCGCTGGTGTACCGTCAAGGTAATAAGGAGTTAAACCAACATGGTTAAATTCACTATCATCTTCATTATACCTAGCTGATGTTTGGTGAGCTTGTTGCCAAAAATGAGCTGAAACTTGGTTAATAGTATATGATTCAGTTTCAATAATATTATTTAAAGTATGACGCTGTGTTATTTTCGAATCATGGTTAGGAGACGTTTCAGGGCGCATTATAAACCCCACTAACGCCGGTGAAGCTCCTAAGTGCACAACCGAACTAAACATAGCAACATTGGTTTGCTGTTGTTTATTAATTGTCGCGATTAAATTTGCACTTTTAAAGCCAGATAAACTATTGATGAACATTGCTCGAGAGCGTTTATCCATTTGATTAATATCGTTATGATGCAACAATTTAAACGTTGCTAAGTCATCAGTAACTTTTTGATTAATGTTAGAAGTGATAATTATCTTCCTATACTTTTTGTATTATTTATATA
>JALZUE010000035.1 GCA_023301705.1 Alteromonadaceae bacterium
TCATTAAAGAGAAGCGCCTGTTTTACTTTTTATTAAAATAATTGATTAGTCAGCGTTTGCTACTGCAACGGCAGCTTCAACAAATTGGAACCACTGTGACGTTGTATCATCTTCAGAAACAGCACCTAAGTATGTACCTGCTTCAAAGTTAGCCGTAGTGATTGTTGTTGGGTCTATTGCTGTTACTGTTGCTAAGTCAGCAGAATCGTTATCTGTTGAAAAGCCATTCGCTAAAAGCACAGTTGAATTAGCAGCGATACGTGCACTTGTACCTGCTGCATCATACCAATCTTGCTTAGAGCTAAATAATGCTTGCGCAGGTGCAGTTGCGAATGTGTCACCACCATCAAATTCGCTTACACATGCAGTAACCGAGTTATTAAAGGTAATTAATTGCACAGACTCTTCACCATCAGTTGTATGTCTAATACAACCAGCTTGAGTAGTAGAGTTATCTGCTTGAACAAATAATGTATTGTAATACGTTGATTGAATGTTATCGTCAAAGCTTACTGCTCTTGATGGATCATCATCACGAACCGATAAACCATTTGTGGTGATTACAGTCACATTTGAAATTGTTGGATTAGACGCTGGTGCATCTGAAAATGCATCACCACCGTTCTGCTCACCATCAGTTTCTAAACCATGGTTACCCAAGAAAGCAGTACTTCCATTGGCAAGTGTAACTGTACCGTGTTGTAAGAAAAGAAATTGTGCATTACCCTGCCAACCGCCATCAATATCAATAGAGTCATCTTGCGTATCAGTCACTACAATATGCGTAATATCTGCAGCACCACCGAAGAATTCAATGCCATCATCAAAACCTTGGTGAATATGAATGAAATCAAATGTTGAGCCAGAGCCTACAGCGTTTAATGTTAATGAATTTAAATCATCACCTGATTCAGCACCTGCCGCTGGGCCACTACCTGCATAGAAAATGTTAGCAAATTCAATAGAACCACTGCTGTCTGTATTATCATTACCACCGAAAAAACTCGTCACACCTTCAGAGGAAATATTACACGTACCATCAGTACGTTGTACATTTGTACATTGGTTAGTCACACCTAAACCGTTGATGATGATTCCGCCCCAATCAGCATAAAGAGGACCTTCACCAACAACATCTAAACGTTCAAATGCGTTAGATGATGTAAATACTACCGGTTCATCTAATGTACCTACCGCTTGAATTTGAGCACCACGGCCAATACGAATAATCGCTTCACCAGAAGTAAATGCTAGTGTAGTACCGGCTTCAACCGTTAACGTAGGACCATTTGTATCAATAGTACAAGTGCCTGTTTCTGTATCACAGTCTTCACCCATTAATATTGCACCGTCTACAACATGAACACCGCCATTATCTAAAGGTGAAAATGTAAGGTCGCTTACAATCTCAATGGTTCTGCTTGAAAAGTCATCACTGTAAAGACAATCAATACCATCAACAGTGCCTTGAACTAGTGTACCAGCATCGTTCGTGTAACTAGCACATACATTTTCAGTTGAAACACCGTCAATCGTACTACTTACACTATTATTACTGTTATCACTGTTATCAACACTATTATCGATAGTTGTTGGCGTAATGTTAATATCACCACCGCCACAACCCGTTAAGATGATTGCAGTTGCTAACGCGCTTACTTTAAAAATATTTTTAATGCTCATGTTTTTTAATTCCAAGAAAATGTTATAGGTATAAATTAATTGAGCACATCTTAATGGCTGAAAATGACAGAAATGTTTTGTTGAGATGACATTTATATTTCAAAAATGTTGCATTTATGTGACTAAATACCGTAAACGCCATAAAGAAAAATTATCAAAAGAGAGAAAAGTACTAGGAAATAAAGAGGTTAACTGTTTAAACAACTAGGGTAGATAAACGAGGTAATGAGTAGAAAAGAAAAAGCCAGTTAATAAAAATTAACTGGCTTTTACACGTTTGAAGTAAATGATTATCTAAAATACATACGTGCGTAAGTACGTCGATAACACGATATTAATACAGTACTAATATAATACTAACACAGTATTAAGGCATCATTTCTTCTTGCTCTTCGCCTTCTTTTTCAATGACTTCAGGAATTAAGTCTTCTTTCGAAATACCTAAACTTAACGCAACTGAGCTGGCAACATAAATTGAAGAGTAAGTACCTACAAACACACCAAATAATAATGCAGTTGCAAAGCCATGAATTAACTCACCACCCCAAAAGAATAAAGCAAGTAATACTAACAAGGTAGTAATTGACGTAATAATAGTACGGCTAAAAGTTTGTGTTAAAGATTGATCAATAATATCTGACGGTGAGCCTTCACGCATTTTACGAAAGTTTTCACGTATGCGATCAGATACCACAATCGTATCATTGAGGGAGTAACCGATTACCGCTAAAATTGCCGCAAGTACCGTTAGATCGAACTCTAAGCCTAAAATAGAAAATAAGCCAAGTGTTAATAGCACATCGTGAAATAAAGCGAATACAGAACCTAAAGCAAAACGATATTCAAAGCGAAAAGCAACATACACTAGAATACAAATTAGTGCTGTTAACATCGCTAAACCGCCTTGCTCGGTCAGTTCATCACCAACACTAGCACCAACAAATTCAATGCGGCGCATCTCCATTGCTTGACCCGTACCTTTTTTCAACACATCAAGTACTGTGTCACCTAATAGTTCGGCTTTAATGTCTTCACGTGTAGCTAAACGAATAACCACATCACGTGAGCTACCATATAACTGAACAACCGCATCATCAAAAGTATTTTCATCAAGTACTTGGCGAATAAGGGTTAAATCAGCTTCTTTTTCAAAGCCAACTTCAATTAATGTACCGCCAGTGAAATCTAAACCGAAGTTTAATTTGTTAATTGCTAAAGAAGTAACTGAAGCAATCATCAGTACTGCACTTAAAATCATCGCAAATTTGCGATACTTCATAAAAGCGACTGTGTTTGTTAAATTTAAAATTTGCATTATTTAAGTCACTCTTAATTATATTGAAAGTTTTTCAAGGCGTTTTCCACCCCAAACAGCATTTACAATAGTACGAGTACCTATAATAGAGGTAAACATTGACGTTAAAATACCAATAGATAACGTAATAGCAAAACCTTTAATTGGCCCTGTACCTACCGCATATAAAATTAACGCTGCAATTAACGTAGTAATATTTGCATCTAAAATTGTTGAAAATGCAGAGTCATAACCTTGGTGAATTGCTTGTTGTACTGATTTTCCTTTTTCACGTAATTCTTCACGAATACGTTCAAAAATAAGTACATTAGCATCAACCGCCATACCTACCGTTAATACAATACCCGCCATACCCGGCAAGGTTAATGTAGCACCCGGAATTAATGACATAACACCAACAATTAAAACAAGGTTTGATAATAATGCCGCATTTGCCACTAAACCAAATGCACGGTAATAAATCAGCATGAAAATAAAGACTAAGCCAAAACCAAATAAAATGGCTTGAAAGCCTAATGCAACATTTTCTTTACCTAATGATGGGCCTACCGCACGCTCTTCAACAATTTGAATTGGCGCAACTAGTGCACCTGCACGTAATAGTAATGCTAGGTTATGTGCTTCAGCCGGTGAATCAGAACCTGTAATTCTAAATTCTTTACCTAAGCGTGCTTGAATTGTTGCAATAGAAATAATTTCTTCATGCTTTTTGAAAATAGTATTGCCGTCAGCATCTTTTTTATCTGTTGGCTTGTATTCGATAAATATTGACGCCATTGGCTTGCCAATATTCTTTTTAGTGGCATTTGAAAACTTAGTACCACCAGCAGAATCTAGTGAAATATTCACTTGTGAACGACCATTTTCATCAAAACTAGAGCCAGCATCAACAATATGATCACCGGTTAGCATTACACGTTTTTTCACTAATGATGGGCGGCCGTCTGCATCTTCCAATAATTGAGAGCTTGCTGGCACACGGCCATTTAACGCGCTACCTAAATCGCCGTCTTGATCAACCATTCTAAATTCAATGGTTGCCGTTGCGTTTAATATTTCTTTCGCTTTTGACGTATCTTGAATACCTGGTAATTCAATAACAATATGTTTTTGACCTTGGCGCTGTACAAGTGGTTCAGCAACACCAATGGCATTAACACGGTTACGAATAATCGTAATGTTTTGTTGAAGCGCATATTCACGCGTTTCTTTTAATTTTTGTTCAGTCATTACCGCTGTCAAGGTTAACGTATCGGTATTGTCTGAGAATAATAAATCGTTATTTTTATCTGATAAAAAATCTTCTGCTGCCGCTAAGCTTTCAGCATCACGAAAAACAATATCAATACCGTCACTTGCTGATTCTTTAACTGTACGGTAACGAATTTTTTCATCACGTAAGCTAGAGCGAAAATCATCAATTAATGACTTTTCTGCTTTCGCAATCGCTTCAGCCATATTAACTTCCATTAAGAAGCTAACACCACCACTTAAGTCTAAGCCTAACTTCATTGGCGTACCGCCAATACTTGCTAACCAATCTGGTGTTGCAGGCGTTAAGTTAATGGCAACTGAGTAGGTATCGTCTAATGCTGCATCAATTAAGTCACGAGCTTTCAATTGAACATTCGTATCAGAAAAACGAACAAGTACTTGCCCTTGTTCTAATACAATACTTAAAAAGCTGATATCTTCCTTGTCTAATAATGTTTTAACCGAACCTAATGTTTGTGCATTAGCTTCAACACCACGTTTACCTGAAATTTGTACAGCAGGATCTTCACCATATTTATTAGGTAATGCGTACAAAGCACCAATAGCGACTATAAATAGCACCATCAGTGTTTTCCATAATGGATATTTATTTAACACAATATCACCCTATTTTTTATTCATTCAAGCTAACATAATTAATTCAATTAATATTTTTACCAAGGGTAAATGTATTAAGTCAAAACAGTTAAACAAGAACCGTAAAACGTGTGATATGTAAAAGAATGATTACATATCACACAACGTTGTTTTTATAACGACTTCATTGTGCCTTTTGGCAATACAGCTGTAATTGCTGATTTTTGCACAGTCACATCAGAAGTTTCAGAAAGTGTTACTACGATGTAATCTTTTTCTTCAGATACTTTAGCAATTTTACCGATTAAGCCACCTTGCGTTAATACTTCATCACCTTTCGATAAAGCCGCCATTAGGTTTTTATGCTCTTTAACACGTTTTGCTTGTGGACGATAAATCATAAAGAAAAACACTAAACCAAACACTGCTAACATAAGTAACATACTTAAACCGCCACCTTGTTGTGCTGGTGCTGCTGCTGCATGTGCTTGACTAATAAATAAACTCATAGTTACCTCTTTTATTAATAATTATAATTTTGATAAATAATACGTTATATAAAATACATAACGTTAATTAAACTTGTTCACTACCTTTCGCCAATGGTGGTACAGGTAAATTACGTAATGCGTAAAACTCTTCAACATATTCGTCTAAACGATTATCTGAAATAGCCGCTCGTAAATCTTTCATCACTTTTTGATAAAAGTGTAGGTTATGCAAGGTATTTAATTGCGCACCTAAAATTTCACGGCATTTATCTAAATGATGCAAGTATGCACGTGAATAATTTTTACAGGTATAACAGTCACACTCAGGATCTAATGGGCCAGTATCTGTTTTATTGCTAGCGTTACGAATTTTCACAACACCAGTACTCACAAATAAATGTCCGTTACGTGCATTACGCGTTGGCATTACACAATCAAACATATCAATACCGCGACGCACACCTTCAACTAAGTCTTCTGGTTTACCTACTCCCATTAAATATCGGGGCTTATCTTCTGGAATCAAGGGAGCAGTGTGATCTAATATGCGTACCATGTCTTCTTTTGGCTCACCAACCGATAAACCACCAATCGCATAGCCGTCAAATTCGATTGCTTTTAAACCATTAATTGATACTTCACGAAGGTCTTCATACATACCGCCTTGCACAATACCAAATAATGCAGACGGATTATCACCATGTGCATCTTTACTGCGCTGTGCCCAACGAAGTGATAATTCCATTGATGATTTAGCTTCTTCAACGGTGGCAGGATATGGCGTACATTCATCAAAAATCATAACCACGTCTGAACCTAGGCTTTTTTGCACTTCCATTGAACGTTCTGGTGTTAACATAATTTTGTCACCATTGACTGGTGAACTAAACTTTACACCTTCTTCAGTGATTTTACGCATTGCACCTAAACTGAATACTTGAAAACCGCCTGAGTCAGTTAAAATAGGTTTATTCCAATTCATAAAACCATGTAAACCCCCATGCTGTTCAACTATTTCAGTACCAGGGCGAAGCATTAAATGAAAGGTGTTGCCTAAAATAATTTCAGCTCCTAGTGCTTCAATTTCTTCAGGTTTCATACCTTTTACACTGCCATAAGTACCAACAGGCATAAAAGCAGGTGTTTCTACTGTGCCACGCTCAAACGTTAAGCGACCACGACGCGCTTTACCATCTTTATTGATAAGCTCGTACGTCATTTTCTTTTGTGTCATTTTATATCCTTTGCCCACCAGCTAAACAGACCAGTAGCAGTATAATAAAGTTCAAATTTAGCTCAATACACTAAATTAATATTGCTCAGTTCGTTTACCTATAAATAAACGCATATATTAACTCAGTTATTTATAGGTTTAATTAATCATTTTTCTTTGACAAATACATCGCATCGCCATAAGAGAAGAATCGGTATTCTTGCGCTACCGCTTCTTTATAGCCCGCCATAATATTTTCATATCCAGCAAAAGCACTTACTAACATTAACAAGGTTGATTCTGATAAATGAAAGTTTGTAATTAAACCATCAATCACTTCAAACTGATAACCCGGTGTAATAAAAATACTGGTATCACCATAGAAAGAGTCTATTGCGATATTATTCTCAATCTTACCAGTTTCACGAGCAGCCTTAGCAGCACTTTCAATAGAGCGCACTGATGTTGTACCAACAGCTACTACTTTATTGCCTGCTTGCTTCGTTTGCCTGATTTGCTCAACTACCTCATCAGACACTTCTACGTATTCAGCGTGCATAATATGATCGGCAATTTCATCAACTTTTACTGGTTGAAACGTACCTGCCCCCACATGCAAAGTCACAAACGCTAAATTAACACCCTTGTCTTTTATACGCGCTAATAAGGCATCATCAAAATGTAAACCTGCTGTTGGCGCTGCTACTGCACCAGGTTTTTCGTTATAAACAGTTTGATAACGTTCTTTGTCTGAGTCTTCGTCTGGTCGGTCAATATAAGGAGGTAACGGCATATGACCAATACGCTCTAATATATCAAGCACCTTTTCCGAATCAGGAAACGCTAATTCAAATAAAGCGCCATGGCGTGCAACCATAGTAACACTTACCGAATTTTCTAAAATAATTTCGCTGCCAGGTTTTGGCGATTTACTACAACGTATGTGCGCTAATACACGATGCTCGTCGAGCATGCGTTCAACGAGTACTTCAAGTTTACCACCCGACGCTTTTTGCCCAAACATACGAGCTGGAATAACACGGGTATTATTAAAAATTAATAAATCACCCGCATTTAAATGTTGAAGTACATCAACGAATTCGCCATGCTCAAGTGCCCCTGAATTGCCATTTAACGACATTAATCGGCTGGCCGTTCTCTCGGTTTTAGGGTATCGAGCAATTAACTGCTCAGGTAAGTTAAATGAAAAGTCAGCAACACGCATAATAAAGTCTGTAAATAAAAGCCCAACAACACAATTAACTGCGTGATAAACACGTTAAAAAATTACGTTAAACTTACGTTAAAATTGCGCGTTAGTTTAATGATGCCTAAGGTCAATATCAAGCACCTTCTGTTACATGCTATTAAACTTTTACAATTATTCATTTGTTAAATAATAGTGTTGTTTTTTGAAAGGCCGGCAAATCATTTTTTATTACACTGATTGTAGAGGTCAATTTATAATAAGAAATAAAACTTAAAGGTAAAAACAAGACTAAAGTCACTTAAACTGTACATTTAATAATGCATAAATAACAGCGTTTACCCAAAAAAACGTAATTAATAATAGACAAAACAATAACTAACGACGTTACACCCTGTATTTAAAGTAATTAACAACATAATTTGTAGTAAAAAACAGCATACGAACAAATAATAAGCGAACAAGCATAGATGTTGTATTTTAGGCTTTACCTTTAAAAAACCTTGGGTATAATGCTCTTCTTGTTGCAGGGGTATAGTTCCAATTGGTAGAACAGCGGTCTCCAAAACCGATGGTTGGGAGTTCGAATCTCTCTACCCCTGCCAACTCTTTTCTTTATGTTTACTTTCTAAAATTACTTTCTGACTATATAACTTACACTTTACTCTACTTATTACTTGTTTCAGTTTTGTGATCTGGTTATGCTAATTTTATATTTTATTGATTAACTTTTTATCATGTCGTTATCTCATAAACAAAAAATGTACTTACATGAAATGGGCATTACGCTGTGGTCAAAAAAAACAGTAGATACCAATAGTATAAATGAACAAAAAACGAAAGAGTGGCTAACTATTTCCACTGATGAACTTGCTTCTAGTACTTTATTTAGTGATGTTTTACAGTTAATTGGCTACTCTTTTGGTGAGTGCAGCATCACTAAGAACTCGATTTCATGTGGTCTATTGTCTTGGTCATTTACTAATAGTGACGAAATTCAATTACAAAGTAATCAATTAACCACTCCCAATATTAGTGTTATTTCAAACAGTGCTTTATTAAAAAAACAGCTGTGGCAGCAATTATCAACACTTTCAATTAAAGATTAAACTATGACATCAACTATACCTTCTTTTCATACTATCGAGCCTTCTGATGTTAATCAACTAATGCCAATAGAAAATGCCTGTCATGGTGCACCGTGGAGTGAAAATACCTTTAAAAGTTGTATTGGTGGGCGTTATTTTTCACAGTATATAAATAAAGACAACAAAGCTATCGGTTTTTATGTTGGTGAATATGTTGCTGGTGAAGCCACATTAATGAATATATGTGTTGAACCTTCACAACAAGGTAATGGTTTCGGTAAAGTATTATTATTACAGTTTTTAACAGAAGCCAAAAAGCAAGGCTCAAGCAAAGTATTTTTAGAAGTACGAGCCAGTAATTTTGCCGCTCAAATGCTATATATTAATCAAGGATTCACTGAAATAGATCGCCGCATAGCCTATTACCCAAGTGTTAAAGGTTTTGGTTACGAAGATGCCATTGTGATGCAAACAAAGCTTTAACTTTCAATTACTTAGTATAACAAAACACTCTCCACTAGAAGCATCAATTTCATCATTGATGCCCCTGTTTATTTTATAATTATTAAAAACACCTTCTGAAGTTTATCACTATCATCCTATTTAGCCGCAAAAAGTAAAATTTAATTAATTAAAGAATATTTCAATAAAAACAATAATGTAAGTTTAGCTATGAAAAAAATCAGTTTAAATATGTCACTTTTATGTCAATGTAATAAAGCTGTAACAAAAGAGAAATAAAATATACATACTTAAGAAATAAATATTTAATCATATCGTAATAAAATCGACACGATATTGTCATTATTCAGTTTTTTTAAACTATGTTTATTTACTTTAATTAAAAGCGTAATGACTTAACATTTAAATAGTTGGCTAGACTTACTTTATAGGCTAGCTATTAAATTGAATACTAATTATTGGAGAATACGTACATGAAATCTTACTTTACTTACACAGCAATTGCTGCTGCATTAATGTGTTCATCAGCATTCGCTGCAGAGCCAGTTCAAGTAGCTTTTAAGAAAGGCTCTCTTGTTTTAGGAACTGAAAGTAAAAGTTTTTCATTAAAACTTAACGGTCGTATTATGTACGATGCAGGTTTTGTAAATAGTGATGAAGACAACTTTGTTGCTGAAAATAATTTTAGACGAGCTCGTATCGCTTTAAAAACAAGCTTTAATAAAACTTGGGCCGCTAAAATTGATTTAGAGTTTGCAGATAACGAAGCTGAACTTAGAGATTTATGGATTGCTTACACCGGCTTAGAAAACTTTACTTTTACAATAGGTAATCAAAAGCCTCATTTCAGCCTTGATCAATTAACAAGTTCACTTTCAACAACTTTTTTAGAAAGATCAATGGTGTCTAATGCAAGTATTCCTGGTAGACGTGTAGGTTTAGGCGCTACTTATGTTAACGACAGTGTTGTTATTGGTGCTACAGTTTTCGGTGATAGCATTGATACTGAAAACTCAGACGTTGAAAACTCTAATGGTGGTGAAGGTGTAAGTGAGAACTACAGCTATTCTGCACGTGCTGTATACCGTCCTTATATTAATGATGATAAGTCAAAAGTATTTCAAATTGGTTTTAACTATTTAAACCTTAAGCCTGAATCAGATAATGATTCTGAGATTCGTCAAAGAGCACGATTAGAGAACTCTATTATTGACCCAAGACCTTTAACTACTGGTAACCTTGAAAACGTTGATGAAAGAATCGCTCAAGGTATTGAGTTTTTAGGTAAATACAATAAATTCTCTTTTCAAGGTGAATATATTCAAAATACCATTAACCGTTTCGGTGGCGAGTCAGATGTTGATACCGATGGTTTTTACTTAGAAACTGCTTACGCTATTTGGGGCACAGGTAAAAAGTATAAATCTTCTGCTGCGACATTCGCAGGTGTTGTACCACAAAGTAAAAAAGGAGCTTTAGAAGTTGCTTTACGTTATAGCACATTAGACTTAAATGATTCTGGTGCTGGTGTACTTGGTGGTAGTGCTGACAACGTAACATTAGCGTTAAACTGGTACGCAACTAACAATGTACTAATCAAATTAAACCACACTATTTCTTCATTAGATGAAAACGCAACTGATGATGGTGATTTTGTAGGTAATGATGATGTAAGCATTACTGCAATTAGATTTCAGTTAGCTTTTTAAGTTAAAATTATTAGCTAATATAAAACTATTTGAAAGCCTGTATTTTCAGTCTTTCAAATAGTTTTTGTATTGAAAGTTGAATATTATTCTTTAAAAATTAATTAAGTTATAGCAAGTCCCCCCTGCCAAAAAGTCATTCGAAGTACCCCGTAAGTTATTAATACTTTATTAACAACGAAAAAGTAACGATTTTTTGTTATAAAATCGTTATTTATAAATAAAACCTCATGAATTTTTAAAATAATATTGATAATTCAACATCTTAGTCTATACATATAACTGTAACAAAAATATAACAAATAATTACATCCCTAATATAAACATGGCGAAACGTTTATTTTATCAAAGATGACAATGGAGAATTAATACATGAAACCTTCCTTTACCTACAAAACTATTGCAGCTGCAGTTCTATTAAGCTCTGCTAGTGCTTATGCAAGTGAGCCTGTAAAAGCTACCTATGATAAAGGCTACCTTGTTCTAGGCACAGAAAGTAAAAGTTTTTCAATAAAGCTTGATGGCCGCATTATGTATGATGTAGGTACAGTAAGTAGTGATGAAAATGATAAAGCGAATGCTAGAGATGCTGTTTTTCTTGCCGAGAATAACTTTAGACGTGCTCGTTTAGCGTTAAAAACGAAATACAACAACGCATGGGCTGCCGAATTTGATTTAGACTTCGCTGATGGCGATAGTGTTGAAGTTAGGGACTTATGGATTGCATATGTTGGTCTTGAAAACTTTCAGTTTAAAATTGGTAACCACAAACCTTTCTTTAGTATTGCAGAATTAACTACATCTCGTTGGACAACTTTCATGGAAACGCCAATGATAACTGACGTTTCTGCACCAGGCCGACGTGTAGGTTTTAGTGCCAGTTATGGCAATGATTCTGTTTTTGTTGGTACATCTATTTTTGGTGATGATATTGATGTAAGCAATAGTGATGCTGAATTCGAAAATGAAGATGGTGATACTGTTGAAGGTAGAAGTGAAAAGTTTAGCTACTCAACAAGAGCATTATACAGACCTTATGTAAATGACGATGCAACTCGATTGTTCCATATTGGTTTTAACTATTTAAATCTTGTACCTCAATCTGAAGACGATGAAGAAGATCAAGGTCGAGACCGACTTAGACAAGGTTTAGAAAGTTCTATTTTAGCTGCTAGACCATTAGATACAGGCCAAATAGAAGACGTTGAGCAACGTATTTCTAAAGGTATTGAAATAGCAGCTCGTTTTGATAAATTTGCTCTACAAGCAGAATACATTAAAAATACAATAGAACGTAGTGACTCAAGTGAACCTGATGTAGACAGTGACGGTTTTTATATTGAAGCTTCATACATGATTTTTGGTAGCGGTAGAAACTACAACTTATCTGACGGTGAGTTTGGTCCGGTTTTTCCTGAGCATAAACGCGGTAACTTAGAAGTGGCTTTACGCTATAGTACTATTGATTTAAATGATCGTTCAGCAGATATTGAAGGGGGAAGTGCTGATACTGTTGGATTAGCGTTAAATTGGTATGCTCACGACAATATGGTGATTAGATTAAACCATACCATCACTTCATTAGATGAGTATGCAGATGGCGATGGCGACTTTAATGGTGATGATGATATCAGTATTACTGCTGTTAGATTTCAATTTATGTTTTAAGTTAGGGTTATCATGAAAAAAACTCACTTTTTATCAATAATGATAGTACTACTAAGTAGCTGTGTTAGCTTGGCTAAAGAGCCTTTAAGGCAAGTAGCAACTGGTAGTACGCCTCTTTACAATTATCATGACACAAAATTTCAAGACTTGAGTGGCTCAGCCTATGTAAATGGTTATGTTTATTTGATGTCTGATGGTGGTAAAAATTCTGAATTTCCTGAGGTTAGAGTTGCATCGACAGAAACATTAGATGCACCGGCAAGATTATTTCAAAGACAAATAATTCAACGGGATATTGAAGGTGCTACTCAAATTGAAGACACTATCTATATTTCGTCAAGTTTAAGTCAAGTTAGCGAAGATACTACTGATTATAGAGTGCTTTCATCGATTCAATTAGATGATGAAGGTCAACTTATGTCAGAAAAGTATATTTATGCTAGAGAAATGATCCTTAACGCGATGGAAAAGCGTTTTGGGGATAATTCATGGTTACGCCGAGTAAAAGTTTCATTTGGTAAAAGTGGTGGTATCAATATAGAAGGGCTTAGCACCTCTCATAATGGAGGCGAGCGCTTAGTATTTGGCTTTCGCTCTCCTTTAGTTGATGAGCATTTTGGTTCTCCTGTATTAAATCCTGATTTCTCTTTAAGCCAAGGGCTGGCTATGCTGATGGAAATTGGCAACCCCATTGAAACAAAGTCACCTAAAAGTGAAATCACATTAATTGATCTAAATGGGCAAGGTATTCGAGGAATTGAATATATTCCAGCAATGAAAGGTTATGTCATTATTTCTGGTGGTGTTGAAAAACTAAACGAGTATCACTTGTGGTTTTACAACCCAGAATCAAAAACAACCAGTAAACTTTCGAAAGAAGGTGATGACTTTTCTAAATTGTGTCGTCCAGAATCAGTATTAAACATTCCTGAAAACTCTTCGCTTACTATTCTTAGCGAAGAATCGGGTAAAGCATGTTCTCATGTTGAGTTTAATTACATTACATACAAATACTAAGGATAAAGTAAATGTCGTCGATAAGAGCTAATTTTTTAGTCTTCATTTTACCTGTTGTAGCAATTAGTTTTATTGTTTTAGCTTCTATACTAACAATATTATCTATAGATAAATTACAAGAGGAATCATTAGATAAAATAAATAGTACTAACGATTATTTACAAAAAAACATTAATAATTGGTTATCATTCCAAACGAGTGTTATTTCATCATTAGATATTATGTCTAATGATGAAAATAACACGTTAAACAATACCGTTTTAACTAGTATTAATAAAGGTATTGGTTTTAGGAATGTAGCATTAGTCGATACCGCTGGAACAGCCATATTAGCTGGCAATCCAAAAAGAATAGGTGCTGATTACAGTAAATTACAATACATTTCAGAAGCAAAAAACAAAAAAGGTTCATTAATTATTTCAGATGTACGTTTTAGTCGAGTTGATGGCACACCATTAATTAGTTTCGCTAAAACACTTAATTCTAATAACACAATTTTTACGAGTGTTCCTTTACAAAACTTATACAGAGATTACGTAGAAACAGATAATAATGATAAATCATCTTATTCTTTTATTTTAACTTCAAGCTGTAAGCCTCTTGCCCACCCTTTACTTAATACAGATCAAGCCAACAAACTTAATTATACAAACTTATGTGGTAATAGTGGTATTCATCAATTTGAAGAAAATGGTGAATCTTATATTGCATCGGTTCGTCAAAACCCATCTACAAGGTGGTATATAGTCACTGCGGTTAATGAAAAAGTAATTAACGAAATTATAAAAAATGTAATCATCACTTCAATTATTATCAGTGCGATTGCATTATTTTTTGTTATTGCAAC
>JALZUE010000036.1 GCA_023301705.1 Alteromonadaceae bacterium
GCGTTTTTTCAAAACGCTCGAGGGAGAAGATGTCTCGAAGAGACGGATGAGGGGTTCCATAACTCAAAGATAGTCACCAACCGCGCAACAAAGCCCCAACTCACCCCGTCATTGCCCGACTTGATCGGGTAATCCATACGGGACATCACGTCTTGATAGTTTACCTTATAAATCACCCGATATTACGGCGAGCCAGAAAAGAGAAACAACAAAGCCGCGCGCGCATCAACAGGAGATGGACTTCAATGACGGTGAATCGAAGAGGTTATTAATAGAACTCAAACCTTAAAATGTAGGGAGGATTATGTAACCTAGCTTGCGCCCTTTCTATGTTTATGAAAATAAATGGCACTAAATGTAGAGTTAAATCGTTGACTTTCTCAAATGTTCACTTTACGTTCTCTCTCTTTGCAAATGAAAGGTTAACAAATTACATTTAACTGTCGTAACAAGTGAACGCTTGATTCGATTAAATTTAAGGAACGCATGTGAATACCGACTTACAAGCCCTAAAATTAGTCCTTGACCATCTAGGCGTAGGAACGTCCATTAAAAATGTTAGCGAACGAAAAGAAAAACAAAAAGCAATATACTTAGCTAAAGTCTTTGGCATAGATTTAGGTTATTCATATGGTTGGTATGTGAAGGGTCCATATTCACCATCCCTCACAAAAGACTATTATGAGCTACAAGAAACAAATAGCGAAACCACAGTAACTCTTCGCGATGACATTCTTAAGTCACTAGAAAGTGTTAAAAATAATTTTGTTCAAAATAACAAACGTCCCGCAGGCATGCAAACGCCTGAGTGGTTAGAATTACTAGCGTCGTGGCATTATCTTCGAAAAGTATCGAAATATAGTATAACGAAAGCCAATGAAGTGATGAGCACTCAAAAATCACATCTTTCAGATTTCACTGCTATTGCAGAAGAAATACTTCCTACGACTTAGTGAATTTTCATTACACGCAAATAAACGATCCTGTTCATGGGTCCATTCACTTGAGTGAATTAGAATGCGAAATCATTTCTACCGATGTTTTTCAGCGACTCCACAATATCAAACAACTAGGCCTTGGAGTATCTGTTTATCCGGGAGCAAATTACTCTCGGTTCTCTCATTCTCTAGGCGCCTGCCATATAGCAGGCAGGATTGTTGATGCCATCACCAGGAACACTCAAGAAATAATAAAACCAGAAGAAAAACAGCTCTATCGGCTAGGCGGATTACTTCATGATATTGGGCATTACCCATTTTCCCATTCTTTTGAACACGCCGCAAAAAAACACTATGCTCCAGCAAAAAAACTCCTTGCCGACGGTGAAGATCGTGGTGATTTCAAAGATCACGAAAAAATGGGTGGAGTTATTATTGAAAAATCAAAAGAAATTCAATCAATTTTAAAAAAGCACGGAATAAGTACTGAAAAAGTAACAAATGTATTTTTAAGGCGAGACCCAGGTACACTAACAGCTATCCTCAGCTCCGATCTAGATTGTGATAGATTAGATTACTTAATGAGAACTGCGCATCACGCTGGACTACCATATGGGAATATAGACTTAGATTATTTAGTAAACAACATTACTTTGGACAATGAAAAAAATGTCTGTTTAAACAAAAGAGCTTTACGCGCAGCCGACCATTTACTGCTATCAAGGTATTACGATTACGCACAGTTGCCATTTCATAAAACTGTAGCAGCATTAGAATTATCTTTCGAAGCCATAATAACCGAATTTTTAAAAAATGGCCGACTGGACTTCTCCGCTGAAGCAATGATTAAATGCGTAGAAGAAGACGAATGGCGCGATAAGGACGACCAATATATAATCACACAAATGCGAAATGCATTAAGTAAGGAAGCCAAAGAGGGAACTCCTCTAAGAATGCATATTTTAGCAGTATTAGAAAGACGCCCACCCAAATTAGTTTTTTCTACAGAATCAATTATTGATGAAGGGGCATTAGATGCAGAAAAAATGAAAATTAATTTGCTACAAAGCGAAATCACAAAGTGGTCTGAAAAGTTCAACATCCCAAAGCATTCCTGGCATATCTGGTCTCCTCAACCATTAAGCTTAACAAAATTTGGTCACCAAGTTCCAATTACGGAAACAAACGGTTTCGATGTAACAGAAAAGTCTCAATTAGTGTTAATAAAAGGGAATGATAAAAAAAATCCAGAGTCGAGCACACCCCTCGTTTCTTGTAAAAACACACTTGTTAATCAGCTATCAGATAAAAAGTATTTTGGAATAAGGCTCTATGTTAATATTCCAAATGATAACAAAGAACTTCGAAAAAAAATAGAAAATCACATTCTTGAACATTCAGCTCTAAGTCAAAACTAGATACCCACCCGCTCAGCCTGCAGCAACTCCGCCCGTTCCTCAACTTGCCTAACAATATCCGCGACCATGTCGTCATTATCTGTCTTGCCTGTTTTCGCACCGGCCGCGTACATCATGCCGTAGCCTGCGGAGCCGCCTGTGAAGCCGAGGTCTGTGTACATGGCTTCGCCAGGGCCGTTGACGACGCAGCCTATTATCGAGAGGCTTATCGGCTCGCTAATATGGGCGAGTTTTTCCTCGAGTATTTGCACGGTTTTAATCACGTCAAAGCCTTGGCGCGCGCAGGACGGGCAGGAGATAATATTGACGCCGCGCGTCCTAAGGCCGAGTGATTTAAGCATATCAAAGCCGACTTTGATTTCCTCTACGGGGGGCGCCGAGAGGGAGACGCGGATGGTATCGCCGATACCTGCCCATAATAAGTTACCCATGCCGATGGAGGATTTGACGGTGCCGATGCGCGTGCCG
>JALZUE010000037.1 GCA_023301705.1 Alteromonadaceae bacterium
ATGCGTTTAAATGAATCGAAGACAGCATTGATGATAACTTTCTACTGCGTTATCGCTTATTTATGTAGAATAACTACACGTCATAAACTCTGCCTTGTATAAAATCATCATCAATTGCTACAAAAACAACCTCGAAAGATAAACAGCTCCTAAATAAATAGAAAATATTTACTGATTATATAAATACTTCACATAATCTTGAGCAACCTCTTTCCATAAAAATCGAGCTTTGCTAGCATTTTTACCTAGTGTTACCCATGCTTTAGCATCCCTTTTTTTATTCTCTAGTAAAAGAGAAAAACGATTCAGCATATTATCTGCTTGCTCTTGTATGTTACTTCCCGTAAACGTAAAACCATTTGTATCATCCATTATTGTATCAGCCAAGCCACCAACACTGTGAGCTAAACAAGGCTGGCCAGCACGCATTGATAACATTTGACTAATACCGCAAGGCTCAAATGAGCTTGGCATAATAAATAAATCACCTGAACTATAAATATTGTCAGATAAGCTTTCAGAGTAACCTTTTAAAAATACAAAATTACTATGTTCGGCAGCAGTATTCGTTAGAAAACTTTCTAATTGTGCATCTCCACTACCAAGTAATATAAATACACCTTGATCGCCCAACCTTTGTAATAAATGTGATAAAGCAGTTTGTCCATTAGCCATTTTCTGTTGAAGAATGAGTACCTTTTGCGCCGTAATTCTTCCAACAGAGGTTAACACCAATGGCTTTTCGGTGCGTTTTACGTTAAGTAATTGTTTTAACCGTGTTATTGCAATTAAGTGCGCTTGATCAAGCAAAGCAGCATCAGATATCCATGTCAGCACTGCATTTTCACAAGTTGTTAATAAGGCATTGAAATCAAGTGCTGTGAATTGTTTATCAGAATATTCACACCCATTTAAAATACCATGAAGTTTTCCTGAATTAGATATATCCTGTAAATCAGCTTCTAAACCTTCACCACCAAAGTACCCTTGCTCGTTGCAACTAGGTAACAAAATTTCTTTTGCATAAGTAGGTGATACTGCATGTACTTTATCAGATAAATTAATGCCTGCACGAACAGGATTAAAACAGTTGTGATAACGAGGATCTTTAATTTGAGCATCATTCACCATAAGCGCTGGGAACCAAGCTTTTAATGATGATTCATCACCATCAAAAGGCCTAATGCCTTGTAATGCTAAATTATGAATAGTGTAAACGCACTGTATTGATTTAAGTGCTTGGTATTCATCGTCAAACGCTCTTAAAACAGAAATAACAGCGGCATGCCAGTCGTGTATATGTATAGCGTCTATGTTGCCAAACACATCACTAATTAGTGCTTTAGCCACTGCCGCACTAAATAAAGCAAACTTAGTCGCGTCAGTGGCAAAAGGCCTATCACTAGGATCATTGCAATAAATTTTACCTTCGCCACCAATGGCAAAAAGCGGATGCTCAAGCACCCATTGCGTCACTAAACGAGAAGAGCTTGGTACATCAATTTCAAAAACATCGACTTGTTCAAGATGCCCAGCAAAATTTACACTAATTGACGTAATATGTTTTGCATCTGATAATTTAGCAAAGCGGCCATAACTGGGAATAACCACATCAACTTTCTGCTCTATGTCGGCTAAAGCAATAGGTATATCTCGTAGAACATCGCCAATGCCTCCAACTTTTCCACCAACAAAAGCGTCATTTTCAGCGGCAGCCATTAATATATTCATTTATGTACCTATCTACTATGTAATCATATCGCTCTTCAGCCAGAGATATTGATGCCCAAGCTTTAGAGTGATTAGCGTTTAATTATCAAAGAATGATAGTCGCTTTATGGTTGCCATTCAAAAATAATTGTAGCTAAAGGAGGAATAGTTATCGATACACTATGTTCATGCCCTGCATAAGCATGTTGCACAGAGTTAACACCACCGCCATTACCTGTATTACTACCGCCATAACAGCGGCTATCAGTATTTAAACACTCACGATAAAAACCAGATAAAGGTACACCGATGAGAAAATTCTCATGAACACTTGGTGTTAAATTCACAACAACTAACGCAGGTGCACTACCTGTTTTACCTTTTCGCAGATAAATTAAGATAGACTGCTGGCTATTTTGAGAATCTAGCCATTCAAAACCTGCACCATCGCAATCTAGTTCATGTAATGCTGGTATATTTCTATAGGTGTAGTTCAAGTCTTTAATCAATAATTGCACACCTTGATGCATACTGTTTTCAAGTAAATGCCAATCTAAACTTTGATCATGATTCCATTCATTGCGTTGTGCTATTTCACAGCCCATAAACAACAGCTTTTTACCTGGGTGAGTCCACATAAAGCCATAATATGCTCGAAGGTTTGCAAACTTTTGCCAATCATCACCTGGCATTTTTTCTAATAAAGAGCTCTTACCATGTACAACTTCATCATGACTAATGGGTAAAATAAAGTTTTCACTGAAACTATAAATAAGGCTAAAGGTCATTTCTTCATGATGATGTTGTCGATAAATAGGATCTCGTTCCATGTATTTTAGCGTGTCGTTCATCCACCCCATATTCCACTTAAAGCCAAAGCCTAAGCCTTCGCTTTCAACTGGCTTTGATACACCTGGCCATGATGTAGATTCTTCTGCCACCATCATAATACCCGGGTAATTGAAGTACGCGCGGCTATTTACTTGTTGTAATAAATCAATGGCTTCTAAGTTTTCTCGGCCACCATTGATATTAGGCAACCACTGTCCTTCTTCTCGGCTGTAATCTAGATATAACATTGAAGCCACAGCATCAACTCTTAAGCCGTCGATATGAAATTGATCTAACCAATAAATTGCATTACTAATTAAATAACTTTTAACTTCAGAGCGGCCATAGTTATAAATTAATGTATTCCAGTCGGGGTGAAAACCTTTACGTAAATCTTCATGCTCATATAAACAAGAGCCATCAAATTTACCAGTGCCGTAAGCATCTGTTGGAAAATGTCCTGGCACCCAATCAAGTAATAAAGCGAGTCCTGCTTTATGGCAGCAATCAACAAAATATTTAAAGTCTTCTGCCGAACCAAAACGAGAAGTAGGTGCAAATAACCCGATAGGCTGGTAGCCCCATGAACCGTCAAATGGGTATTCACTAATAGGCATTAGTTGAATATGCGTAAACCCCATATCAACCACATAAGGAATCAATTGTTCGGCTAATTCACGATACGTTAAATAATTAGGTAATTGTGCATTGGTATTTCTTTTCCATGAACCTAAATGCACTTCATAAATTGATACTGCGCCATCATATTGATTAGACGAATCAGTACGTTTGTCCATCCATTCATTATCGTTCCATGCATAATCAACACTGGTTGAGACTTTAGAAGCGGTTAAAGGTGGGTGCTGCATCGAGTTTGCGTAAGGATCGGCTTTCAATGGTTGAATATCACCATTTTCGTTCATTATTTCAAATTTGTAATTTACGCCACTTGCAACATTCGGAATAAAAATCTCCCATACTCCCGCTGCAATATGTTTTCTCATGACATGGCTAGCACCATTCCAAAAATTAAAGTCACCAATAACAGAAACACGCTTAGCTTCAGGAGCCCAAACCACAAAATGTGTACCAGAAATATTGGCGAGTGTTTTTTCATGCGCCCCCATCCATTGATAGGTGCGCTCACTAGTACCTTCACAAAAAAGATAGAGCTCGTCTTGACTTAGTAACGATGGATAAGCGTAAGGGTCTTGCACTAAAACAATTTTTTCTGCGTATGAAACTCGTAAATAATAAGAGAATACGTTGCGACGTCGGCCTAACTTACCCTCATAAAGCCCTGATGTATGCACTTGGTTTAATGTACTTACCTTTATATTACTTTTGCTATCAATCACTTCAACAGTAGAAGCATCGGGTAAAAAAGCACGAACAAGTAAGCCTTTCTCTACTGGGTGAGAATGCAGCCCTAAGACTGAAAAAATATCACTATGTGTCGCGTTTATTATCGACAAGACTTCTTGCTCATCTAATAAGCTTTGCGTAGAGGTATTCATAGTTTTTCCTAATATAACGAAGAGAAAGTAATACGTTATTGATATTTAAATCAATAACGTAAAAGTCTCTGACAAATATTTACTTATTTTTTATGATGATTTTTCTAAGGCGTCAATCATAGTACGTGTCACTAACACAACACCTTTGTCGGTTACTCTAAAGCCATTTTTTCGGTCTTGATCATGATTTAGACCTATTTCCATACCTTCAGGAATAATACAGCCACGATCTAAAATCGCTTTTTTTATCTTACAATTTCTACCAATAGTTACTGCAGGTAAAATAACTGAATCATCAATGCGGCAATATGAATGTACTCTTACTTTTGAAAAAACAAGTGAGCGTTTAACTGTTGAACCTGAAATTACAACACCGCCAGATACGGTAGAATCTATTGCTGCGCCACAGCGACCTTCATCATCAAAAACAAACTTTGCAGGTGCAGTTTGCTCTTGAAAAGTCCATATAGGCCATTGCTCATCGTACATATTCAGTTGCGGCTCAGGAGCTACTAACTCCATATTCGCTTCCCAAAAAGAGTCAAGCGTACCAACATCACGCCAATACGGTTGTTTATCACTATCAGGATCTTTAAAAGGGAAAGCAAAAACGCGATGAGATTCAATAATACGCGGAATAATATCATTACCAAAATCACCACTTGAGCCTTCTTCAGCAGCATCTTTTTCTAACTGCTCAAATAAAAACTCGGTATTAAAAACGTAATTTCCCATAGAGGCTAATGTAAGACCGGACTTGCCTGGCACTTCAGACGGACTTTCGGGTTTTTCGTCAAATCGACAAACACGGTTGGTTTTATCAACAGTCATAACACCAAAAGCACCTGCAGCTTCTTCCACGGGTACTTCGATACAACACACTGTCATATCAGCGTCAGAGCTCACATGTTTAGCAAGCAAAGGGCCGTAGTCCATACGGTAAACATGATCACCAGAAAGAATCATGACATACTTAGGCAGTTCATCTCTGATAATATCAATATTTTGGAAGACCGCATCTGCGGTGCCCAAATACCAACTATCACCTTTACGTTGTGATGCAGGTAATATTTCAATCGATTCACCTAGTTCCTTTTTAAAATGTCCCCAACCTCGGTTTACATGGCGAATTAGTGAGTGTGATTTGTACTGAGTAGCAATGCCAACTCTGCGTATACCTGAGTTAATACAATTAGATAGAGGAAAGTCAATAATTCTGAATTTTCCACCAAAAAATGTTGCAGGTTTAGCTCTGCGGTCAGTTAATTCAAATAAACGAGATCCCCTACCACCCGCTAGTATCAACGCATAAGTTTCTTTGGTTAAGTTGCTTATTTTACGCTCTTCAAACAGTGTCATATTAAATTCCTTATTAAATAACCTACAACTTTATTGTTATTAATTTTGATTAAATTGTGAGTGTTAAATTTTCCATATTTCATCGCGGTATTGACTAATAGTATTGTCGCTTGAAAAAGCGCCACTTGCCGCTGTATTTAAAATACTTTTTTCTGTCCATGTAAATTGATCTTTATATACTAAATCGACTTGACGCTGTGCATCAAAATAACTGTCGAAGTCATACGCCGTTAACCACATATCATACGGGTCACGAATTGATTGAATAATAGAATCAAAAATCCCTGGTTCACATAAATTAAAGTGACCACTTTCTAATAAGTTCATCACCGCAGATAAGTTTTCAGACTGTGCAATAATTTCATTAGGTTGGTAGTTAGCTCGAATATCCTCAATTTCATGAGCTTGCGCACCGAATAAAAAGAAATTATCTTCACCTACTGCTTCCCGAATTTCTATATTTGCACCATCAAGTGTTCCAATAGTCAGAGCGCCATTCATCATAAACTTCATATTACCAGTGCCTGAAGCTTCTTTACCAGCGGTTGATATTTGCTCTGATAAATCGGTAGCTGGGCAGATAATTTCCATTGCTGAAACGTTATAATTAGGAATAAATGCAACTTTCAAGTATTGGGAAACATTAGCATCTGAATTAACTGTTTCAGCAACATTATTAATTAACTTAATGATCTGTTTTGCCATGGCGTAGCCTGGCGCTGCCTTACCGCCAATAAGAACACAACGAGGTGTTATATCATCTACATCACCTTGACTAATACGATGATATAAAGCAATAACATGTAAAATATTCAATAGTTGACGCTTATATTCATGTATGCGCTTTACTTGCACATCAAACATCATATCAACTTCAAACTTAACACCCGTTGATTGTTCAACAAATTCAGCTAAAGCCAACTTATTTTCTGCTTTACTTTTTGTCCATTTTTTATGAAACGCTTTATTTTTTGCAAACGCGCTTAATTTTTCTATGTCAGCGAAGTCAGCAACCCAAGATGATCCTACCTTAGTAGTAATAAGCGCAGATAAACTCTTATTACAATGTGAAAGCCAACGACGAGGGGTAACACCATTAGTTTTGTTATTAAACTTCTCAGGCCAAATTTGATAAAAATCATTAAATAAGCCCGCTTTTAATAATTCAGTATGTAAAGCCGCAACACCATTCACCGAATAACTGCCAACAATAGCAACATGTGCCATTCTTATTTGTGGATCATGTCCTTCTTCAATAAGTGACAAGGCTTGTTGCTTATCACATGATCCCGGCCATACATCAGCCACTTGTTTAAGAAATCGTGCATTAATTTCATAAATAATTTCTAAGATGCGAGGTAAAAGATTCTCAAATAACCGAACCGACCACTTCTCTAGTGCTTCAGGCAGTAATGTATGGTTGGTATATGCCATTGTGCGCGTTGTAATATTCCAAGCTGCCTCCCATGACATACCATGATCATCCATTAATATTCGCATTAGCTCAGGTACCGCAATACTTGGGTGTGTATCGTTAAGCTGAAAGCTATTTAATTGAATAAATTGGCTAAAATCAGTACCTGACTTTTCAATATAACTGTTGATGGTGTCTTGCAAAGAGGCTGATGATAAAAAGTACTGCTGACGCAAGCGAAGCTCTTTACCATTTTCACTGGTGTCGTTAGGGTATAACACCATGGTAATTTGCTCTGCCATATTTTTTCTAGCAACCGCTTCGGTGTAACTGCCCGCATTAAATTCACCTAAATCAAACTCGTCAGTTGCTTGTGACTTCCATAACCTTAATGTGTTTACGATACCGTTTTGATAGCCAGGAATAGGCATATCATAAGGAACAGCTAAAACATCATGTGTATCATTCCATTGACGATATTGTTTACCGCTTCTTTCGGTGACCACATTAACATGACCAAAAAACTTCACTCTTACTGATTTTTCTGGCGCGGCAATCTCCCAAGGGTTGCCATTACGTAACCAACTATCTGGGTGTTCAACTTGATTGCCATTGTTAATTTTCTGATTAAACATCCCGTACTCATACCGAATACCATAACCGATAACAGGCAATGATAAACTGGCACAACTATCTAGAAAACAAGCCGCTAAACGCCCTAACCCGCCATTACCTAAACCTGCATCATGCTCTGCTTCTTCAACATCTTCTAATAAGCAACTATATTCTTTTAGTGATTGACGAACGGTTTCATCTAAATCTAAATTTAGAATGGCATTGTTAAGTGTTCTACCCATTAAAAACTCTAATGATATATAACCAACTCGTCGTTGATGACCTCTAGAGTCTCTAGTTTGTCGCCATTGCTCAACCAGCCTATCCCTAATAGTAATCGCCAGTGCATTGTATAAATACAAATGCGATTCATGAACAGTATCCCGCCCTAGCGAATAATGAAAATGGCGAGCTAAATCTTCGGAGAAAGTATCTTCATTCATAACAACACTATCATTAGTTGTTAACTGTTTTTTGGCTTTTATACTTTTCATTTTCTCTATCCTGATAATGATTAAATATCGATTGATAAAACAACGGTTGAAAAAGGAGCAAGCGTGATTATTGCTCCTGCAGGTTGACTCTCTTTAAGACTTTCTTTGGTATTTAACGTGTTATTGGTATTGATTAATATTTTCCAATTTTGCACGGTTTCAATGTCGGGTAACGTAAACTCTTTAGGCTCATTACATGCGTGAAAAATACATAAAAGTTTATTTTTTACATGCATTTTTTCTTCGATTAAATAACCTAAGGTATTCGCATGATGTGAATGCCAATACTCTTTTTGCATTTTATTTCCTGATGGGTGGAACCAAGTAATCGCAACGTTAGAGTTATCATTTTCATGAATAAACCGATCATAAGCTAACATAGGGAAGTTACGTCTTAATTCAGTTAAAGTTGCAAAAAACCCGGTTAATTCATGATGAAATACACCTGTTTCATCCCAATCTAACCAGTTAATATCATTATCTTGACAGTAAGCGTTGTTATTACCTTTTTGTGTTCGGCCAATTTCATCGCCAGCAAGTAACATAGGTACACCTTGTGAAAGCATTAAGGTAGCGAGCATGTTTTTAATTTGACGTAACCTAAGCGCTAAAATATCACTGTCGTCTGTTTCTCCTTCTACACCATTATTGTGCGCAAAATTATCTGAATGACCGTCGCGATTATTTTCACCATTAGCTTCATTATGACGTTCTTGGTAGCTAACTAAATCACGCAAGGTGTTGCCATCATGACTAGTGAGAAAATTAATACTGGCGAAAGGCTTTTTACCATGATGTTCAAAAATATCACTTGAGCCGTGAATTCTTCTGGCAAAATCAGGTAATATCCCTTTATCTCCACGCCAATAACGTCTCATGGTATCTCGGTATCGATCATTCCATTCAGACCAAGGTGACGGGAAGCCGCCTAACTGATAACCACCAGGGCCAATATCCCAAGGTTCGGCAATTAACTTAACTTGATTTAAGATAGGATCTTGTAATACCGCATCTAAAAAACCGTTACTTGGATCAAAACCTGAAATCTCGCGTCCTAAAATCGTTGCTAAATCAAACCTGAACCCATCAACCCCCATCACTTGCACCCAGTAACGCAAGCTATCCATCACCATTTGCAATACTCTAGGATGACTAATATTAATTGTGTTACCACAGCCTGTGTCATTAATGTAGTATCTAAGATCGGTTGGGTTTAATCGGTAATAAGATAAATTATCTATCCCTCGAAAACTCAATGTTGGACCTAAATGGTTACCTTCACAAGTGTGGTTATATACCACATCAATGAGTACCTCAAAGCCCGCTTGATGCAGTTCGTCAACCATTCGCTGAAAATCACGTGTTTGGTGCTTAGCTAAATAATCTTGATGCGGTACAAAAAAAGCAAGCGAGTTATACCCCCAATAATTTGATAAGTTTTTATCCGCTAAGAATTGTTCTGAAATGAACTGTTGTACCGGTAATAATTCAATTGTAGTGATACCCATCGCGCGATAATGCGCAATCATTTTAGGGTGACTTAAGCCTAAAAATGAACCTCTTAGATCTGCTGGTATTTTCTCGTTAAGTTGTGTTAAACCTTTAACATGTCCTTCATAAATAACCGTGTTTTTCCATGCTATAGGATTTTTAGCAACCCGTACTTCTTCAGGATCAACGACAACACCTTTTATCATAACATCAGCATTATCTCGAGTATCAAAAGATAAATCTTGTCGTGCATCGTTAACATCATAGCCAAAGTGACGGTCTGACCAAATAAACTGGCCTTTTAATGTTTTGGCATAAGGATCAAGTAAAAGTTTATTATGATTAAAACGATGACCAAGTTCAGGGCTGTATGGTCCATAAACACGATAACCATAAATTAGGCCTGCTTTCGCATTTTTAAGTGAGCCATGCCAAATATTATGTTCGCACTCAGGTAAAATAAAGCGTTGTTGCTCCTGCTTTCCATCTTTATCAAATATACAGATTTCAACTTTTTCAGCATGCGCTGAAAATATCGCAAAGTTGACACCAGAATCGGTAATCGTTGCGCCTAAGGGGTAAGAGTTTCCGGGTTCAATTCTATACTGTTCCATGTAATTCCAAATATAAAATGATGAATCAATGAAAATTTGTCAGTTATTCACTAAGAGATACGAAAAAATATTTAAATCAAAATTGTAGGTATTTGATTACATTTCATACTCAAAGTTTTAACATATTAATATAAGAACAGGTACATTTTTTTTAAAATTAACCTTTAAAAACAAATGAAATATTATCAACCATACTTAAGTTGTTGATTATATTTAGCTTTATAAAATTTAATTAAAATGCCACTAGTAACCTGTTTTTTATAAGATAAGATATTACCGTCAGCTTAAAAAACAAGCTCTTTCAACACATTTTATCTAACTGTTTTTAAAGTGAATAAATGAACTCGCCACCAAATATAGTAAAAATACATTTAGAGCAAGCCCTTAACGTTCTAACACACAATGTCAAAATTATTATTTCATGGAGAACTTAAATGGATTTAATTGATAGATTAGCTGGTAAAGTAGGTTTTTATGAAAGCTATAGCGGTACTTTTGGAGAACAAGTAACAGCAAATGTACATTGTAAAACAGCGTTATTATCAGCAATGGGTTATCAATTAGATCATGCCTCAATAGAGAGTACACTTAGCTTAATATCACAAAGTAGTTGGCAGAATATTCTTTCACCAAGCCATATTATTAAGTTAGAAGAGCAACAGCCTTTTGTTATTATTAGTTTACCTGACACAGCCAAGCCAATAATTAATTGGGTAATATCAGGCAATTCAATATCAGGCACCGCACATTTAAAAGATCTTCAACGGTTAGAAGAGAAAAAAATTGATGATACGCTATTTATTCACTACAAATTTTTTCTGCCTAAACTTAAGCAAGGTTATTATCAATTAGCCATTGAAGTTAATAATCAACAAGCAAAAAGCGATTTAATTGTTGCTCCTAAACATTGCTTTAGTCACGAATCAGCAGTTAAACACAAAGTATGGGGTTATACGGCTCAGCTTTACTCATTACGCAGTAATAAAAACTGGGGCATTGGAGACTTTAGCGACTTATTAGATCTCTGCACTCACGCAAGTCAACAAGGCGCTTCGCTTGTTGGATTGAATCCATTACATGCACTTTTCAAACATAACCCTGCGCACAAAAGCCCATATTCTCCATCTAGTAGGCAGTTCTTAAATCCTATTTATATTGATGTCACTGCTATCGATAATTACGATTTATGTAAAGACGCACAAGTCATGGTAAAAAGTGATGCTTTTCAGGAACGTTTGACACACATAAGAAATAGCTCATTAGTCGACTACACAGCAGTAGCCGATATTAAATATGAAATAATCGAATTACTTTTTACAAACTTCTGTTTAAACAAAAGCAATAGTAATGAAAATAAATATGCACTAATGCTCAAGGAGTTTGAACAGTTTAAACACGATAATGGTCAAGAACTCTATCAATTTTCAACTTTCGATGCATTTTATGAACACTTTAATCTAATCAATAATGATCTTTATGGCTGGCATGATTGGCCAACAGAATATCAAAACCCAGAAAATGACAGTGTAAAAAATTTACAGAACACCTTAGCTAATCGCATTGAATTTTTTTCATTTCTTCAATGGTTAGCGCATAAGCAACTATTACAAGCTGCTGATCATGCTAAACAAAATATGAATATTGGTTTATACCTTGATTTAGCTGTTGGCTGTGATGGCTCTGGCGCCGATGTATGGTCTAATCAAGCAGTATATGTTGCTGGAGCATCTATTGGTGCCCCACCAGATAACCTAAATGCATTAGGTCAAAACTGGGGGCTTACACCAATTAACCCTATTACTTTAAAAACACAAGGGTATCAACCTCTCATAAAAGCGCTACGTAGTTTAATGCAGTTTTCTGGCGCTATTCGTATTGATCATATTTTAGGCCTAATGCGCCAATATTGGGTTGCTGAAAATATGGCCGCAACCGATGGTATTTATATTGATTTTCCTTTTGATGATATTTTACGTGTAATCGCATTAGAGTCTTGTCGAAATAAATGTGTAGTGATTGGAGAAGATCTAGGTAATGTACCTTCTGGCTTTAGTGAAAAAATTAATAATGTTGGTCTATTATCATTTAAAGTTTTATTTTTTGAACGCTGGGAAAATGGTTTATTTAAACGACCTGATAATTTCCCTGCAAGATCAGTTTCAACCGTTTCAACTCACGACACCCCCACATTAACCGGCTGGTGGCAAGGTAATGATTTATTGTGGCGCCAACAACTCAATTTATACCCCAATGAACAAGCTGGTGAAGCTGATAGAAACGCTAGAATAGGCGATAGGGCTAACCTTATTGCTGCTTTACAAGATTGGCAAGTGATAGACATAAACAAAGCACCTGAGCAAAACCCACCAATGATGAATACAGAGCTCAGTATTTCGGTTCAAAAGTTTTTAGCTGATTCTCCTAGTCATATACAATTAATTTCTATTGAAGATGCATTAGAAGTTGTTGAGCAAGTAAACATACCGGGCACAATTGACGAGCACCCTAATTGGCTACAAAAACTTCCTATTATGCTAGAAGACTTTTCTGAGATACCCTCGGTTGAAAAAATTACACAATCAATGCGTGCCGCTAGACCAAACAATAAATAACCTAAATTAAGGTTAACTTAAACATTAAAAAGCCGAGTACATGACTCGGCTTAAATATCACTCAAAATAACACTGTTATCTTATTTAATTAATGGTAAAGGTGACAATAAGCGAGCATGTACAGTAACTTCTTCACGATCATAATATAAATGCTTCGCATAAATTTCGTATTTCACTTGATGATCAGCAAAAATATCTTTCATCGTTTGCAAGTCATTGGTTACTTGTTGGTAACGCCCTTTCATCGGTAACTTTAAATTGAACATTGCTTCTTTACAATGACCATGAATTAACCATTGGGCCATTAATTTTGCTACACGCTGAGGTTTTTCGATCATGTCACATACAAGCCAATGTACATTTTGTTTAGAAGGTAAAAATTTAAAACCATCCATTTGATAATGTTTTACTTGTCCAGTTTCCATTAATGATTCAGCCATAGGGCCATTATCAACGGCTGAAACCATCATACCTCGACGTACTAATTGATATGTCCAGCCACCAGGTGCAGAGCCTAAATCTACCGCTCGCATACCCGAGCTTAAGCGTGCTTCACGTTCTTCTTTAGGAATAAAATACAGAAATGCTTCATCAAGTTTAAGCGTTGAACGACTAGGAGACTCGCTTGGAAACTTCAAACGATGAATTCCCATTACATGAGGAGAGCTATTTGTTCCTAACGAGTAACCTAAAATAACCTCTTGACCAGACAAAAATAATGCATGTAAATTAGCACCAAAATCATCTCCTTTTGGCGTTAGTATTTTATGTTTTCTTAATTGCTGACGCAAAGGTACCGCTAATTTACGACAAAACTTAGATAGTTCTTTACCGTCGTTCGTATCTGGTGTCTCCATACGTAAGTCAGTGTATTGCCACTGTGTGCCAAGCGCTTCTACAATGGTTTCTACACGGTTAAAGCTTGGCAATTCTATTTTATCCGTTAGCGTTAAAAACCACTGGCGAGCAAAAATCAAACGTTTAAGTGGTAATATTTCAATTAACTTGGTGCCATCGTCACTATTTTGAAGATGAAAAAAAACAACACCTTCTTTTTTAGTCAGCTCTAAGTAACCATAAATTTCGTTCCAGGCGGCTTTTTCTTGAATTTCTGCACCACACTCTTTTTCAAAACCGGGGCGACAATAGAGAACAATACTGGTCATAAGTGTTTTTTACCTGCAATAGCAATAAGTATCCATGAAATAGCAAAGATAGTACCGCCTAAGGGTGCTAACTGACTAAGTTCATTAAGATCAAAAAATGTTTTTAAATACAAACTTCCACTAAAAAATATAATACCTAAAACAAAGCCTAACATCGCAAAAAGCACTATTATAGTTGCTTTAGATTGATACCAAATAATGGCTGCCATTAATGCCAATGTATGAAGAAATTGGTATTGCAATGCAGAAGCTAGCCGTGTTTGTTGCTCAAGAGGAAGCGCTTGGCCAGCATGTGCTAACCAAGCGCCGAATAGTACAGAAAAAGCGCCACTAATACCAACAAACACCATTAAAAACTGCAATAAATTAGATTTGTTCAAGAATAAATTCCTTAATGAAATTTGCAGTAGTTTCTTTGTGCTGCTGATGAGTAAAACCTGACTTTACTCTAGGCTTTAAATCATGATCGCCGTCAGGTAAAAAAGCAAGTTCACAGCGTGATGAAAACTCATATAATGCAATTTCATCTTTATTACCTAAGAGGTCACGAGTACCTTGGCAAATTAAAACAGGTAATAAGGTGTTTTGTAACGGACTTAAACGTAATTTTTCTGGTTTTTTTTGCGGATGAAAAGGATAACCCATACAGATACCACCTTTAATATTATTGTGCTGCGTTTGCTCAAGTAATGTCACTGCAACTCGGCTGCCCATTGACTTTCCACCAATAAAAATAGGCATATCATCACCAAAACAAGCCATAATTTGTGGTAGTAGATGTTGGTAATACTCAACTAAACTCGGAAACTTATCAGGTGGTCTTCGTTTTCCTGCTTGTATGATTTTTTCCATATAGGGGAAATTGAAACGAACAACGCTAATACCGCGCTCTTGAAGCAATGCTGATAGTTCAATAAGAAAACAATGATCTTTACCAGCTCCCGCGCCATGGGCCAAAACAAAAACAGCTTTTGCATTATCAGCTGTATCAATATCAAATGCTAACTGCATATAGTAAACCTAGAAACTTGTTGGAAATAATAGTTGATGAGGTGTAAAAAAGCGCACTACACCAATGTGCCATCTTCAATATCTTCTTTTTCGTGCTCAACCATTTCTAAAATCCACTCACGAAATGCCGCTATTTTACCAACATCAGCTTGGCTTTCACGACATACGACATAATATGCACTGTTGTTAACAAGTACATCAGGAAATGGACAAATTAAACGCCCAGCATCGATATCAGGTTTCGCTAATATATTATGTGCTAAGGCAACACCTTGGCTGTGAATAGCGGCTTGCAAAATCATAGATGAATGACTAAAAATAGGCCCATGATTTACATTAACAGGATCAATAGATAACTGCTTAAACCAACGTTTCCAATCATCTCTTGATGAGTCATGCAATAATGTATGTTGCGCTAAATCAGCAGGTGTATCTAACGGCTTATCACCATCAAAAACTAATGGTGAACACACCGGAATTAAATATTCAGTGTGCAACTTATTAGACTTTACCTTTGGCCATTGACCACGACCATAATAAATAGCCACATCAACATCTTCGGTTAATAAACCGTCTGACTGATCAACCGCTTTAATACGTACATCAATATCAGGGTGTAATAAGTTAAACTCATTTAGCCTAGGCACTAACCAATGAATAGCAAAACTAGGCGGTAAACTTAACGTTATAGCCCCTTTAGCTCCGCGTGATAATAAACGTTCAGTAGACTCAAGCAGTGAGATAAAAATATCTTTAATATCTAAGAAGTAAGACTGTCCTTCTTCTGTTAATAATAAAGCACGGTTTTTACGCATAAATAGTTTTATGCCTAAATGCTCTTCCAACGACTTAATTTGATGACTAACTGCGGCTTGTGTCACGTACAATTCATCAGCAGCACGGGTAAAACTTAAATGCCGAGCAGATGCTTCAAATGCTCTCAAAGCGTTTAATGGTGGTAGTCTTGTAGCCATAATTCAATATAAAGCCTTATTTTAATATTATTTGTAATTAAATAAATAAAGTAATATTAAGAATATTAACAAAAAATATAAAAGATTAGTTTTTCTAATGAATTAGATTATAAATGGTCATTTTCAATATTGCTATTAGTTATTTATAATTTCAACTGTAGATGAAAAGACATTAAATAAAAGAGTCACTTAATTCGTAGGAATGTCGATGTATTATATTAAGAGTACACCAACAGTATTTTTAATAAGCTTTCTAAGCAATCGTCTTAATCATCTATACACGCAAATGAAATATCATGAATGAAAGTATATAGGTGCAAAAAAATGAAAAAATTATTCTCTTTATCTTTGGCATTAATCGCCGCGATAAGCGTAAATATATCAGCACAAGCAGCTGAATTATTACAACCTGAAAACGCAAACATTACGGCTATTACACTACAAGCACAATCGCTTGTTCAACAAGACATGCAAACGTTAAGTATAGATAACAATGCGACAAAAGCATTACTATCATTAACAAAAAAACTT